>JAYUPC010000158.1:0-23714 GCA_043760355.1 Sphingomonadales bacterium | reverse complement strand
TGTTTGATTTGCCGTAGCTGTGCAGGGTCTGTGTGGATGTTTATAGATGTTTTTCTTGTTTAATCATAGCAATTTAGATAAATGCTCTCATCCTGAACGTGTTTCAGCATCCATCGTGCAGCCAAGGCGGAGGTTAGATTAACGATGGACCCTGAAACAGGTTCAGGGTGACGGTTAAATAATGTGACCGACATAGTTTTATGTCACTAGTTTCAACTTGATAAAAGTACGGCAATGCCGTATAAACTCTTATGCACATGGTAATTGAAACGCGAAAATTTCTTGTCGCTGCTGCAAAGGCAGAGTTTGCGTGATTATGGACAAGGATGATTTTGACGGCCTGATTTCGGGTCTGAAAGACGTTCAGGCTTACAAGGCGGGCAAGCGTGACGGCTTTGTCGCGCATGTTCCGGCGCACGTCAATGTCCGCTCCATCCGCAATCAAACGCACCAGACGCAGGAAGGTTTTGCGCGCACCTACGGTTTCAGCGTCGCCGCCGTTCGCGATTGGGAACAAGGCCGCCGCCAACCCGAACGCGCGGCGCGGATATTGCTGGCAATGATCGCGGAAGAACCGGAGACGGTGAAGCGAGTTATGGGGCGGATTTGAAGATAAAAAGCATAAGCATTTCATCAATTCAATGTCTTGCGTAAAAAGAGTTCGGCTGGCAGTACAATACTTTAGCTTGAGGGGTATAGAAAATGTCTGCAATAAAAATTCCAAAAAAGACGCATGACCGTTTGATTGCAGGACTTAAAAAGTACCAGCCTATTGTCAGAAAGCTTCGTGAACGGGATATTTCCGAAGCAGATACCGTAACGGTCATCAAGGATATGCTTACCGAAATTTTTGGATACGATAAATATCTTGAACTAACCAGTGAGCAACAAATTAAAGGTACATTTTGCGATCTTGCAATTCGGGTTGAAGGTAAAATACATTACTTAGCCGAAGTTAAATCGGCAGGTACAAACTTGAACGATAACCACCTTCGCCAAGCTGTAAATTATGGGGTGCATGAGGGTATTGATTGGATCATACTAACCAATGCTATTGAGTGGAAAATTCACAAAGTAAAATTCACCCAACCCGTAAGCCATGAAGAAGTGTTCAACTTTGACATGGGAGAGCTATCTTCGCGGTCGAGCGATGACCTCGCTTTGCTATTCATGCTTTGCCGTGAAAGTATCTCGCTCGATTCATTGGCAGAATATCATAGACAGGCGCAGATTATGAACCGCTATGTTATCGCTGAACTTGTTCAATCAGATGGAGTCGTAACAACATTGCGCCGGGAGTTCCGTAAACTTTTCCCGAGCGTCAAAGTTACTGATGAAAGCATTCGTGCTATGTTGACCAACGGCGTTTTGAAGCGGGATACTTTGGACGGGGATACTCCAAAAGCGGCAAAGGCAATGGTTAAAAAGGCAGTTAGTTCTGCCGCAAGAAAAGCAGCAAAAGTATCAGCCTAGAGAATTATCCTCGCCCAAAGTACCACTTTGGGCGAAACACATCACACCCGCATCGGCATCAACACATACAACGCAGCACTCTTGTCATTCTCGCGGATCAGGGTCGGTGCACTACCGTCGGCCAAATGCAGCTCCACTACATCGCCTTCGATCTCGCCCAAGATATCCATCAGATACCGGGCGTTGAAACCAATCTCGAAGCCATCGCTTGAATATTCGCCCGACACTTCCTCCGCCGCTGTGCCGTTTTCTGGCGAGGTAACCGACAGCGTAATCTTGTCTTTATCCAGCGCCATTTTGACGGCGCGGGTTTTTTCGGTGGCAATCGTCGCCACGCGGTCTACGCCTTGGCTGAACGCTTTGGGATCGATGCGGAGCAGCTTGTCGTTGCCGGTCGGGATCACGCGGCTGTAATCAGGGAAGGTGCCGTCGATCAACTTGCTGGTCAGGATCGCGGCGTCGAACGTGAAGCGGATTTTGCTTGCTGACAGGTCAATTTGCACCATAGAATCGCCACTTTCATCGAGCAGCTTGCGGACTTCGGCAATGCACTTACGCGGCACGATAATGTCTGGCATCCCCTCGGCTCCGGCTGGACGGGGCAGGGTGACACGCGCCAAACGGTGGCCGTCGGTTGCCGCAGCCTTCAACACGGGTTCGCCTTCTTCGGCAACGTGCAGGAAAATGCCGTTCAGGTAATAGCGCGTTTCTTCCGTGGAAATCGCAAAGCGTGTCTTGTCGATAATCTGGACCAATGACGCGGCGGGGAGTTCGAACGAAGTCGGCAGCTCGCCTTCGGCAATCATCGGGAAATCATCACGTGGCAAGGTGCCGAGCGAAAACCTTGCGCGACCGGCGTTCACCGCCATCCGGCCATCGGCGGCGTGCAGTTGCACCTGTGACCCCTCGGGCAGTTTACGTGCAATCTCGAACAAGGTGTGCGCGGATACCGTTATGCTGCCAGCCGTTTCAACATCGGCATTGAACGTCTCGACGATTTGCAAGTCAAGATCCGTCGCGGTCAGTTTGATCGCGCCATTGTCGCTCGCCTCAATCAGGACGTTAGACAATATGGGGATGGTGTTGCGCCGTTCGACCACAGACTGAACATGGCTCAGGCTTTTCAAGAGGGTCGCGCGTTCGATCGTGGCTCTCATAGGTAACTCATTTCCTTGGGCATACAGACTGGCCCACCCAGCCGTTTCCTTAGTTTTCCGCCACGTCGGGCTAAAATACATTGATTCTTTCTTAGCCATAATGTGTGCGCTGACAAGCCGATAGCTTTTGATTAGTGCAATAAACTGTGGAAGAAGCGCGATATGACAGTGACATTAAACGGAAAACGCATTTTCATCGCGCGCCACGGGGAAACGGTGTTCAACGCAGCCGGGCGGATGCAGGGGCAATATGCGGTGCACACACCGCTGACCCGTAACGGGTTTTTACAGGCTGATGTGCTGGGGCAGGGGCTGGCCGCGTATTTGGGGCAGGACCACGCGCTAACCTTATGGTCCTCCTCCGCCGGGCGGGCATTGCAAACACTGGCGATTGTAGCCGAGCATATCGGGGCAGATTGGCACCAGACAAGGCGCGATGACCGGTTGCAAGAGATTGATGTCGGCGATTGGTCTGACCGGACCTATGCCGATATCGAGGCGGAGGTGGGACCGATTGTGGACCGGGAGAAGCGTTTGTTTTGCATCAAGCCACCCGGTGGTGAGTATTATGACGATGTTGCAGCGCGGTTGTCTGCTTGGGTTGAGGATATGGCGCAAGAGGACGGCGATATTCTTGTGTTGATGCACGGCATGTCGGCACGGGTCCTGCGCGGGTTGTTGCTTGGATTGCCGGTTGATCCGGAATACGGCGCACCAATAGCGCGCAGCCTTAGTCAGGGGTCAATGGCAATGATCTGTGACCGCGTGGAGGAGATTGTGGTGAGCGGTGATGGCAGCGGGGAACGGGCGTGAGGCTATGTATCGCTATACTGGCGGCTGCATTCTTGGCCGCGACGGCAATCGCCAAAGACCGCCTGGGTGTGTATCAAAGCTGGGCCGCGTTTAAGGACGCAGAAACCCCGCGCTGCTATGCTATTTCCGAACCCGAAGAAATCATTAGAGGCGCGACACAGAAAGCTTATCTCTCGATTGGCTTCTGGCCCAAAAAGCGCGTGACCCATCAAATCTATGTCCGCCTGTCCCGTGAAAGATCGAGCAATAGCGGGGTGACAGTATCGGTTGGCGGACGACGCTTCCGTATGATCGCTTCGCCCAATGGCGGCTGGGCCGTTGACCGCAAAATGGACCTCGCCATTATCGCCGCGATCCGTTCCTCCAGCGCGCTGAGTGTTGAGAGCATCGGGCGCGACGGACGGTCGATTGTCGATGCCTATGGGCTGCGGGGCGCACCAAGCGCGATTGATGCAGCGGCGTTGGGGTGTGCGGGTAAGTAAGTTTGGATTGACTTTTATAGTAATTATGCTATTCGAAATTTATCCCGTCCCCGGTTCGCCGTCTTGAGGCGCTCGTAATAGCAGGAATCAGCTCAAGGCCGCTCCCGGGGATAACTTTTTGTCTGTATTGTTTCTGGAAATTGCAATGTTGAATGATCCTGAAATTCAGAAACTGATGAAACAAGTTGCTTCTGGTTTAATCCCAGGTCAGCAGTTACTTGAGGTTCGTACTGAACCATCTGTTGATTCTGAAGGTAAAGATGCATTGCGCATTACGCTTGTAGTTTCAGATGAAGCTGCAACCACTCTCACCGGTGACCAACTGGCTAGTTTATTGGTGGACGTTCATGATTGTTTGTTGCGTGAAGGGGATGAGAGGTTTCCGCTCATCTATTATGCGACACAAAGCGACTTGAATGGCAATGAGGATGAAGACTAAGGTATAGTCTGTTGCCCATTATCAATCCCCGCCACTTGCTAGACCAAGCAGACCAATTATTGCGTGCTTCGGGTCGCAAGCCTAGACAGGTTGATCTAAGAAGATCTGTATCATCAACATATTATGCCGTTTTTCATACCATTTTAATAGCTGCCAGCGATGAATTTGTGGGCAAATCGCTTCGGAATGATTGCCGATATACTCTGGTTTATCGCAGCATTGATCATGCCTCTGTTCGCAAAATATGTGAGGAATCCGCAAAGCCCACACCAAGTGCAAAGTTTTATAGAATTTTATCGAGCAACGGTTTTGAGGCCGCTATCCGGCAATTTGCAAACTTAACTCTGACCCTGCAATCCAAACGTCACGAAGCGGATTATAATCCTTCGCACCTCCTTACATCTGTTGATGCTATGTTTGCTGTCTATCAAGCGCAGACAGCCATTGATGCATTTGAAAGAGCAAGTTTAGAAAATCGCAAACTATTTTTAACCTTGTTACTTTTTCCGCCCCGCTAAACCATGCAAATCCCCGGCCATATCGATCCCGTTGTCACCCCGCGCACCGTTACTCCTCGCAGCGACGGGCGTATTGACCTGATGGGTCTCAGCCATCTCCAAATTCGGGAGTGTTTTGAGGAGTCGCAACTGGATGCAAAGGCCGCGAAGTTGCGGTCGAAGCAGGTGTTTCACTGGATATACCACCGCGGCGTGACAACGTTTGATGCGATGACCGATATTGCAAAGACCATGCGGCCTTGGCTAACCGACCGGTTCGTAATCGGGCGGCCAGAGGTGATCGACGCGCAGGTTTCAACTGACGGCACACGCAAATGGTTGCTGCGTGCCGATGATGCGCAGGATTATGAGATGGTGTTTATCCCCGATGCGGACCGGGGCACGCTGTGTATTTCAAGCCAGGTTGGCTGCACGCTCAATTGCCGGTTTTGCCACACCGGTACGATGCGGCTGGTACGCAATCTGACGCCGGGTGAGATTGTCGGGCAGGTGATGCTGGCACGCGATGCGCTGGGCGAATGGCCAAAGGGAAATATGGCCGCCGATATTGCCGATGAAGAGGATGACGACGAGGTCGGTCATTATACATCGGACGGACGTATGCTGACCAACATTGTCCTGATGGGCATGGGCGAGCCGCTGTATAATTTCGACAATGTGCGCGATGCGATGAAGATCGTGATGCACGGCGACGGGTTGGGGCTATCACGCCGACGGATAACACTGTCAACATCGGGCGTCGTGCCAATGATGGAGCGGGCAGGGGCAGAGATCGGCGTGAACCTGGCTGTATCGCTCCACGCGGTGACCAAGGAAGTTCGCGACGAGATTGTGCCGATCAACCGCAAATACGGCATCGAAGAACTGCTCCGCGCCTGCGCTGACTATCCCGGGATCAGCAATGCCCGGCGGATGACGTTTGAATATGTGATGCTGAAAGACAAAAACGACAGTGACGAAGAGGCGCATGAACTCGTGCGCCTGATTAAACGCTATGGTCTTCCAGCGAAGGTAAACCTGATCCCGTTCAACCCGTGGCCCGGCGCAGTCTATGAATGCTCCGACCCCGAACGGATCAAGCGGTTTTCAAACATCATCTTCGAAAGCGGCATCAGCGCGCCCATTCGCACGCCAAGAGGGCGGGATATTATGGCAGCCTGTGGTCAGCTCAAGTCTTCTAGCGAGAAGAAGAGCCGGGCGGAGCTGGACCGGTTGGCAGAGGAAAAGCAGGCCGCGTTGGGGTGAATGCGAATTAGGCATAATCTAGCTATTATCCGGACTTTTATACTTTCGAATCAGAAGCGTAATCAAATGAAGCAATTGTAAGCTCATCACCTACATCATCATCTAGAACAAGCGACCATCGATCAAACGCGACCGTTTCTGAATCAGAATAGCTATCTGCTAACGATCCTGTATTGATGTCTACAGATGTCCATCCACGGTAGCCATTAATCGCGCAAAAGATTGGCGCATCGCCATTCATCAGTAGTTTTCCAGGCAAGCGGTTCATGGAACTTGATATTGACGTGGGATCAACCCTGACATGAACATCATAAAGCGCGACCAGAGGCTTAAAATCAGGTATGTCGTCGATGGATGGAATCAGTTTGTCCCCGATCTTGAAAACCAGTGCTTTATTGACCTGTTGACCATCGCATTGTTCGGATGTCCTGACACATTGGAACAGCCAGCTTCCAACGCCATAGTCCGGTGAAAGATAGAATCGTCCTATCTCTGCCTTGTGGCATGGCACAACACCCAAAATTCCTTGTATCATGGTTCGATTGATTTAGGCGACACTTTACTGGTTGCAGAACTTGCCGATGCTGCTTTTACCACAATCTGTTCAACGTTTGGGCGCGCCGCGAGAAATAGAATAATAGCGGCTAGCGCTAATGTGATTACCCAAGCGACGATATTAGCAAGTAATGCTGACACAAAATTAGTCCGTTTAGTGATATGCGTTTCAATTTTGCTCTGCGAGGTTTCAACAGCAGCTAGAACAGCAGATTGTTGAATCTCAGGTGTGGCTTCCTCTATGGCTAACCCGACGACTTCGGTCAGCAGTTGCTCTGCTGCAGCGCGATATGTTTTTACAGTCGTTTCTGAGGGGTTGCGTGTATCGCTGGAAGACGAAGATCTTGACCTAGCTTCTTCACGAATTGCTTTCTTGAATAAGGCATAAGCTACAAGTCCGACGATGTCTTCGTCTTCACCGTCCGGCCTGACCATATTTTCGAAAGCACGACTATATGTGCCAGACTCTGCGTCTGGTTCAACTCTGGCATCGTTAGTCAGCGTTTAGACTCCGCATTACGTCCAAGCGCACGATCCATAATGTCGCGTCGCACTGTTGCGATACGATCGCCATTCGGCAAACCAAACGAACCACTAGCATGGACGCGACCAGATGATATTGATTTCGTAGTTATAAAACGCCCAGTCTCACTTGATCGGGTCGCTACCCAATGGCCTAAACCTGAATTCTTTTTTTCCATTATTGAATGATACGCACACGCTGGCGATCCTTCAAGTAGAAAAGGTAATTTAACAAGCGCGTCCAATTTCAACCAACTAACATAAAATCTCAATAAATTCCGAGCGCAATATCTTACTTAAGGAAGGTCATGCCTTCATGCACTTCTTCTAAATTTTGTTGTTGTTAAACAATGCTTCAATCTCGGCATTTTGGGCGTCAATATTGTCGGGCACTTCGAACTTGCCTTTAGCCAATCCCCATTTCGGCTTTGGCTTATTATTTCCCGATATCAGCTGGTAAAGCCTCAATTTGGCTCGATGAAAGTTTACGATTGGCATTGGCGCAATCAAAACTTACTCAACCGAATTGTCAACATGCAATCCAATAACTTCAAATAAGTTCTACATTTGTTCTTGCAATGTAGGATTTGCTTTGCTCCATACTCGACATGGAATCAAATCCCACCGCTTCGCCCCGCGACCCTGCCGAACAGGCCGTTGCTCCCTTTATCCCCGTACATGGCCGTTCGCGCATTGATGGTTGGACACCGGTGCGGCAGCGGATGTTTTGTGAGGTGCTCGCTGAATGCGGGCAGGTGCGCGAGGCGGCGGAGGCGGTGGGGATGACGGCGCAAACCGCCTATCGCCTGCGACGTCGTGCGGAGGGCAAGGGTTTTTCCTTGGGATGGGACGCGGCCCTGCAACTGGCACGACAGCGTTTGTTGGATTTGGCTTTGGAGCGCGCCGTTGATGGCAGTTTGGAAACAACTTATGACGGCGATGGAAAAATCCTGCGCCAACGCCGCAAACAGGATGTACGGTTGTTGCTTGCCGTGATCGGAAAGCTGGGCACGGGGCAGCGGCACGGAAAAATAGTTGCGAAAATTGCCGATGAATTTGATGGCTTTCTTGATTGTATGGAGGCCGATGCCAACGCCGCTATTGCTGTGTCCGGCGACACGCAAAGCGCCGTAAATGGATCGCTGCAACGTCCAAACAGTACACACCGTGTTCGTGATTTTCTTGAAGTGCGCGAACCGAGCAGCGTGCTGGATCGGCGCGACCATATGGACATGCTCACTACGTTGCAGCGTAACCGGATGCTGGTATTATCTGCGCCTAAAGGTGAGTGAAAGGCCCCAAGAAAAAAACGCAATAACGTAGTAACCTTCTGTAACCTTTCGCCCGATTGGGAAGTATCCAATCACTCCTGTTTCATCGTTCGTTCATCGGTTAATGGTCAATCAGACAGAGGGTAATGTATAACTTGGGAGCGCTTATGGCTTTGCTTAACCGGTTACTGGCAGGACGCATCAGCAAGGGCACACTAACGATCATCCGGCCATCGGGAGCCAAAATATTGGGTACGCCAACTGAAGGCTGGCCAGATGTTACCCTGCGGATAGTGGCTCCTTCGGCGGAACGGCGTATCCTGACCAATCCCGGCCTTGGTCTTGGCGAATGCTTTATGGACGGCAGCGTCACGGTAGATAATGACGATATCATGGAGCTGACGGCGCTGGTACGCGGCAACAATATCTGGGAAAAAGGCGGGCAGTTGAAAGGGCCGCAACCTTTGAAGCACGCGCTTTCAATGTTGGCTCGGCCTTTGCAGCAACTCAATTCGCTGGCTAATTCACGTTCGAACGTCGCGCATCACTATGATCTGTCGAATGATTTTTATAAGCTCTGGCTTGATCACGACATGCAATATAGCTGCGCGTATTGGGCAGACGGCGTCAAAACGCTCGACGAAGCACAGACAGCAAAGAAAGCGCATATTGCGGCGAAATTGGCCTTGACGCCGGGGCAGCGGGTGCTTGATATCGGTTGCGGTTGGGGCGGGATGGCGCTGTATCTGAACCGTGTGGCGGGTGTAGAGGTGCTCGGGATTACGCTTAGTGAAGAGCAGCTAAAGCTAGCCCGTGCCCGCGCCGAGGCCGCCGGTGTGTCGGATAAAGTACGGTTTGAGCTGATGGATTACCGCGTACTGGCAAGCCGTGCACCGGGTTATTTTGATCGCATCGTATCGGTCGGTATGTTTGAGCATGTCGGCGTGCCACAGTTTGACCGCTTCTTTCGTGCGTGCAGCAATTTGTTGAAGGATGACGGTGTAATGTTACTCCACACCATTGGTCGCATGGGCAGCCCGGGTGCAACCGATGCGTTTACCCGTAAGTATATCTTTCCCGGTGGTTATATTCCGGCACTTTCCGAAACACTGTCCGCAAGCGAGAAAGTGAAATTGATCCATAGCGATATCGAAAATCTGCGCCTGCATTATGCCAAGACATTGCGCGAATGGTATAACCGGGTGCGGGCAAACCGTGACGCAGTGATTGCGCAATATGACGAGCGATTTTACCGGATGTGGATATTCTATCTATCGGGCGCAACGGCGGCGTTCGAGGCAGGCGGTATGTGCAATTACCAGATCCAGTATATCCGCAACCGCCATAATGTAGCGATTACACGGGATTATATGGCAAAGGCGGAGCGTGATTTGCTTAAGCGAAAATAGCGACCGATTGCATGCCCGTCATCACCGCTTCGCCGTCGCTGTTCCACGCGGTCATATACTGGCTGCTCGCACCGTTTGCGGCCATATGGGTTTCGCTTTCCAGATACCACCAGCCGTCCTTGGTCGAGGGCGTCGCGGTCAGCATGTTGACCTGCCAGTTCATCGAGCTGACCATGCCTTTTTCCGTCATCAGGCCCATTGCAGAAGGCGGCAGCGCGTCACCAATACACAGCAGTTCGGCGATTGGGTCCAACCCGTCGCGTTCAATCAAGCGGTGCCAGCTGGCGATTTTGGGTGTCCCTTGGCCAAGCGTAAGGCGTTTGTCGGGATAGTTCATATTCTGGGTAAAGAATTCTGGAGGACCGCTGCGGACTTGGCTTTCGTCAGGGATCGGCGGGAAATCCGGTTTTGGGACGGCGCGGTAGTCCAAATGGCTTGTCCGCTGGGTCATGAAGATAAAATTACAACTGAGCCCTATGCCGCCGTCGCCGCTAATCTTGCTTTCGACGAACGCCGTATTGCGACCACGGCGGAGCACCGCTGCATGCACATCGATTGCGCCCGACAATGGCCCGACAAAGGCAATTTGTGCCGATTGCAACGGAGGCAGATCTTCGGCTGCGCAAAGTGCGGCTTGATACGCAAGCACGCTGCTGATCCCGCCATACGCGGTGCGCCCCTGTAACCAGTTGATCGGAATATCGATATGATGCGTTTCTGCACCTGGCGTAAATTGCGCAAGTAAAGTGTGTAAGTTCATGACCAGCGACTTAGCTTTGCTTTTTGCGGCGCGCCATATAGAATATCAAAATAGACTTCATAATATCGGATCACTGTCATCTATTCCTGGCTCACCCAAGTTCTGCAAACCGACGACGCGCCAGCGGAAGGGACAATTTCAACCAGTTTTATGAAACGGATTGTACGCGCCGCGATCGAACTGGGCGCGAGCAAGCCAAAACTGATGGAGCAAATCGGGGTTGATGATGCGGTTCTCAATAATCCGCTCGGCCGTATGTCGGGCGTGGTGCTTTTACGGATGTTAGGCCAGCTTGCCCGTGATCTTGGCGATCCTGCTGTCGCACTGAAAATAGGACGGGATTCGGGACCACGCAGCCTGTCCGATCCGGGATATGCCACGCGGTTCTTGCCCAATCTGGCTGCAACGTTATCCGCCAATATTGAATTGCAAGGTGCACGCCAGAAAATTGCCACTACATCTTTTGACCAAGGCGCAAAGCCGCCTGTCATGTCATGGTCGCTAAACGGCAATGATCCTAATGCAGTAGCCGGGCTAGTGGAGCTTTCGCTGTCGGGTTTTATGCGAATTGCTTGTGATGCCCTGAATGAGCCTATGGATATTCGCCGGATCGAATTCGCACACAGGCCGCGCTTCGATGTTTCACTATATCAAGGCTTCTTCAATTGCCCGGTCACTTTCAACGCAGAAAAATCTGCGGTCTGGCTGACGGCACGGCAATTGTTTCGGCCATCTAACTTCGCCAATGCGGCGCTGCAAGTATCGGCATATGCGCGCTACGACCAACCAAGGCAGTGGATATTGGAAGGTAGGAACGTCAGCGCCCACACATATCTATATCTTTTGATTGAACTTGATAAATCCCCGCTAAAGCTCGACCGTATTGCCAAAGCCTTTCGAATGACCGAGCGGACATTGCGGCGTAAGCTGGGTGAAGAAGGTCAGCCGTTTCGGGATTTGCTGGATAGGGTGCGCGAGGATATGTGGATGCTGTATGATATGGAGGGCAATCGATCGCTTGGCGAGATAGCGATATTGCTTGGTTATAGTGAATTGAGCGCATTTACGCGGAGCCGAAAGCGCTGGTTAGGTGCAACGCGGACCAAAAACGCTGGTTAGTTTTTAGAAGAATGGTGGGCGTAGCAAGGTTTGAACTTGCGACCCCTGCAATGTCAATGCAGTGCTCTACCGCTGAGCTATACGCCCATTCTTGGGAAGCCTCTAGCGACTGACTTTGATCGTTTCAAGCTCAATCAACTAGAAATGCGAAACAAGTGCACAACAAAAAATGTGTGCATCGCATTCAAGCATTATTTGAGCTCCATGAAGCTTTCTTTGTTAAACAGCCGCTCAACTTCCAATACCAGATCGCGTAAGTGGAATGGCTTGGAAAGGATTTTGGCATGCGGCATGGATTCGCCGGCGCGCAGGGCGACGCCAGAAAATCCGGTGATGAACATAACCTCGGTACGCGGCGACACTTTGCTGCAATGGCGCGCGAGTTCGATGCCGTCCATTTCGGGCATAACAATATCAGTGAGCAGAAGGTCGAAATGTTCCGCCTCTAACAAAGGTGCTGCTTCGGTTCCACGGTCTACGGCCACAACTTCATAGCCCGATTTTTCGAGCGCCCTGGCAAGATATTCGCGCATGGCTTGTTCATCTTCAGCGAGCAATATTCGGGTCATGGGTCTTCCTGTATGTGCTGTGCCGTTTGCGAAGTCGGCTATCAAACAAGGGTTATAGCGCCAGAAATTTAATTTTTCCTATTCATCTGTAAAAAATCTGCCAAATATCGCGGAATGTAATTTGACTGGGAGGTTGCCTCGATGAAGGCCGATGAAACTTCGGGATTTTCTGTGCAAAATGTGGATCACCTGACTGTGCCGGTATTAATTTCGGTTCCTCATGCAGGGCGGGATTATCCAGCGGAAATTTATGATAATTTACGTTTGCCAGCGGCGTGCCTGTTGCGATTGGAGGATCGTTACGCCGATTTGCTGGCAAGAGATGCAGTAACGGCTGGGTTTCCGGTGATTACAGCACACAAAGCACGGGCTTGGATTGATCTTAACCGGGATGAAGGCGATATCGACGTTGAGATGGTTTGCGGACTTTCCTCAGCTGGCCGTCCCGTTCCTGGCGCCAAACAACGCGGAGGGTTGGGCCTGATCCCAAGACGGTTGGCCGGATCAGGAGATATCTGGAAACATCCGATTACCGCAGATGCACTGAACCACAGGATAGTGAGTTATCATCGTTCTTATCACGGGGTTGTATCATTGATCCTTAAACGGATGCGTGATCAATTCGGGGCGGCAATTTTGCTCGATCTGCATTCAATGCCACCGCTTGATGATGTGCAGTTTGTGATAGGGGACCGGTTTGGCCGCAGTGCTGCGAATCGCTATTCCGAATTATTGTTATCAAGGCTTCGTTTGGAAGGTTTTGAAGCGGCGGTTAACCACCCCTATTCCGGGGAACATATTTTGCGGCGGCACGGCGATGGTGCGCGTAATATCCATGCCATCCAATTGGAGGTGTGCCGGTCGCTTTATTTAGACCCTGACTTGCGCGAGCCAGGACCAAGGCTGGCGGCTATTGCGGCCTTGGTCACGGACCTTGCACGAATGCTGTCTGATGACTTGACCGACAGGATAACCCTTTTAGCTGCCGAGTAAGCCGTTCTTGGTACATAAAAAACCACCCCGAATTGCTTCGGGGTGGCCAAGGCTCAGGGAGGTGGTGCCGTATAAGGGCACCGATAGGACGGAAAAAGGGAGGGGAATCTCCGTCCTAAATTTAAAATGGCCATTGCTCATAATAAAATCAAGAGCAGCGACAAATTTTTATGCCGCACTGCGTCAAACAGATGAAGAAATACGATGAAGAAATGCCGGCTGGTGATTTGGCAAGAATGAAGGAAATGATATACGCGCGGCCAACGTGCTCTTATTTTTAATGAACCGTAGCATAAACATATTGCTAATGATAATTAATCGCGATATCTCTTTGGGCAGATAAGGAGATAATTATGCTTCTCGAAAACCTGTTTGCGGTGCCTATGCGCAATCTGATGGATATGCCCAAATCCGAGGCACGGCTGATACTTGCTGCGCGCAGTTGGCTTTTATCAAAGGGCTCACGTGAAGACCCATTGCCCCGAATGATGGCTTATCATCCGTCGGTCACCGCTTCTATTCGCTTTGGCGTGTTAATGGAAACGGTGCAGCAGATATGGCCACAAGCTTTTGCTATCAACAGACCGTGCTGTAGCATAGCCAGTTTGGATGAAGCTTTGTTTGCTAGGATGGTACAATTGGGCCGGATCGATGCGCGCCCCGCATTTGATGCGTTGTTGCATGAAATGATCTGCAGCGATGGCCGCAATCTGCTTTATATGAGGGTGCGGCACTTTAGTTGCTGTGATCTGGATATCAGCTAGGCCACATCCTTTGGATAAACGGCATCCGGTCAGCAAGCTGATGCTTGAGCGCACCGATGACATGCAATGCCAATACGCCGTAAAGTACCTTACCTAATATTTCATGCCCCTCGTAACCAATGCCGCTTAGCGCCTTGCTTTTGCCGAACGGCAGATCGATGTCGAACAAGCCAAAGTACGAAACCGGCGGCGCTTTGGCGTGTGCCGAAACCATCAACCATCCGGTGAAGGGGATGGCGATGATGAGGAAGTAGAATATTAAATGTACAGATTTGCTCAACAAAACTTCCCAACGGGCAAGTTCCGAAGGCAAAATAGGTGGTTTATGACCTAGACGCCAGAATAGGCGGATCAGGCTAAGGCCTAATACGGTGATACCAATCGACATATGCGGTAGCATATAGGACCCACGCTGGGCCTCTGGATAAGATTCAGCAACAAAGTACAAGACGTAATTGGTCACGATCAATGTCGCGATGATCCAATGCAGCAACATAGCTGTCTTGCTGTACCGTGTTATTCCGATATTATTCATCCCGTCACTCCCATTAATTGCTCTGTGACGGCATAAACAGAGCCAGAAAATTAGGCCGCAGGTGCTTCCGTGACTTGAGGTACTTTACCCTGTTGAACCTGTTGTGCAAATATTTCGCGCATCAACTGCAAAGAGAAAAGATGTGCATGGATCAACGCGAGTAGCCCATTTTGGTTGATCTTGCGAAGTTCATCACCGCGCAGATTGCGAAGCTTTTCTTCATCGACCATTTTGAAACCGCGATATACGAAAGGTTGTTCGACACCTTCCTGGCCAATTGACACTTCGCCGTCCATTAACAGGTCAAGCTTTTTAAGTTCGTCCATAAACGCATAGGTTTGCGCGCCAGCTTGTTCAAAATCTTCGCAGAATTTGAGGATACCTTGTGTATTTGCGCTTGGCTTGCCGTCATCGAACAAAGGTTCACCGCCTTTTTTGAAATCGCCAACCGCATCAGAAGTGGGGTCAAAGCAAAGTGATAATTCGTCGCTGTCTTCCCGCAATTTGGCGAGCATGAAGGGATAACGGCGGATATAAGCGGGCAGGTAGACCGGATTGGTGAACTGGCCTTTTTCATCCATGAAGGTGTTTACGCCTTCGTTCATACCCATCAACGCGAGTGGCACAGGATTGTCTGCTGCTGAAAAAATAATCGGATAATGGCGTGATGCGGGTACAAATTCTTCAACGGTCAGGGGGATCGCATGTTGCCCTTCCATGAAATTCGCACTTTCAAGTGCCTTGGTGCGCCATTTTGCGTGGTCGTTGGTATTTAGAGGTACCAAATCTTTATAAAGAAGAGGCAGATTGGACGGTGCAGCGGCGCTGGCCATAGAAAACTCCATTAAATGAATCAGAAAATGTTGGCGCGGCTTTAAGCAGCTAGACGCTTCTAGGCAAGCGGAAGAAGCTCAGGGCACCAGCTTACCCGGGTTCATAATACCCAGCGGATCGAGTGCAGTCTTAATCCCGCGGAGCGCCATCAGACGCGCGGGGTCGGCAAGCCTCTCAAATTCCGTAATTTTTAGCTGCCCAATACCGTGTTCTGCCGACAACGATCCCTGATAGGCCGCCACCCGGTCATACACATCGCCGCTGATCTTAGCCGTCACTTCCAAATACCACCACTGCGCATCGCTGCCCTTGGGAGCTTTTACATGATAATGGATATTGCCGTCGCCCATATGGCCAAAGGCGACGATCTTGGTGCCGGGAAATTTGGCCTCGATCGCTGGCGATTCCACTTCAATGAAGCGTGCCATGTCAGCAACGGGTACGCTGATGTCATGCTGCAATGCCGGTCCTTCGGCACGTTCCGCCTCGGCAATGCTGTCGCGGATTTTCCAGAAGGCATCGGCTTGGGCTTCGCTTGACGAAAGCACAGCATCGTCGAGCAAACCTTGCTCCATTGCATCGCCAATCAACGCAGTGGCAAGCCCGGTCGGCGATGCTTGGCCGGGTTGGTCCTGCACCAATTCGATCAGGACATGCCATGCGTGCGCATCTTGTAACGGCGCGCGGGTGCCATCAATATGGATAATGACCGCATCAAGCGCAGATTGGGGTAATATCTCAAATCCCTCAAGGGCTGAACCTGCGCTCTGCTCCATGAAACGCAGCAATTGATAAGCAGCCTGCGGGCTTTTAACGCCGGCCCATACTACGCATCGGTCAATCAGCGCAGGTACGACATGGAGCACAGCTTTGGTCACGATGCCAATGGTGCCTTCTGCCCCGATAAGCAGGTGTTTCAGGTCATAGCCGCGATTGTCTTTTTTTAGGCTCGCCAACCCGTTATAGATGGATCCATCAGGAAGCACGGCCTCTATCCCGGTCACCAAAGCCCGCATCGTGCCGTGCCGCAACACTTGTGTGCCACCTGCATTGGTCGATATCAAGCCGCCAACGGTAGCCGATCCTTTCCCGCCCAGGGTCAAGGGGAAACGCATGGCTTTTTCGGCAACCGCTTCATGTAGCGTTTGCAATATAACCCCTGCTTGCGCGGTAACGGTGCGGGACGCCGCATCAACGGCTTCGATCGCGTTCATCCGGCGCAGGGAGAGTATGACTTGTTTGCCGCTATTATCGGGCGTTGCGCCTGCTACCATGCCGCTGTTGCCGCCTTGTGGAACTAACGCGATCCGGTGTTTTACGGCGATCCGCACTATCCCGGACACTTCTTGTGTCGAGGCCGGGGAAAGGAGTGCCGCTGCCTTGCCAGTATAGCGCCCGCGCCAATCGGTTAGCCAAGGGGCAAGAATATCCGTATCGGTGCTGAAACCCTTGGGACCGAGCAGGTCGTGAAAGGCTTTTAAAGCTAATTCCATGATTTCATCATACCCGCAGTTGACATAAAATGTGAGTAGCGCTTTAGACCCCAATTAATGCCCCGTTCAATCAATTTGCGTACATAATAGTAATTCAGTTTCGGGGGTTCGGAATAATATTGCGCTTACTCGCCAGTCTATTGCTCTTATTTGCAGGCCTGTTCACCGCAAGTTATGTGGGTATTGGAGAGGCGCGTGCGCAAGATTTTGATTATATTTCCAGTGCCTTAAATGGATTTCACAAACAGTTTTGGCAGGTCCGCGTTGAACAACGGGTAATCATCCGTGTGCCCCGTCAAAAAACGACTCCGGCAAACATTTCGATGGGCAATGCCCGTTCGACTCCGGTCAAATATGAAGAAAAGAAAATCGGCAAATGTTTGATGATGGACCGTTTGGTTGGATCACGACCGGGTCCCAAGGAAAGTTTGGAACTTGTCACCCGTGATGGCATATTGATCCGTGCTTATTTGGGAGGTGGCTGTCTAGCGCGTGAATTTTATGCGGGAGCGTATATGGAGCGACCACTTGACGGGAAATTATGTATCGACCGTGATCTGCTGTTTGCACGTACCGGTGCGAAGTGCGAGATTGATAAATTCCGTATGCTGGTTGCAAAATAACAGAACAGATAACCAAATAGGCTCTTAAAACGACTTTAGAGCACCGTACAGGCGATAAATTGGGGCGCGGGTCACTTTAGTGCTGGTATACGTAAACGGCACTCAGCTCGCATCCTACCCCCCTTGACGAGAGCAATGGCTGTTTTGCGTTGGCGGGTGTGTGCGTGTAGTCCTAATTTGTTGACATTTGCCACCCGTTTCGCTTAGGCAATCATAGCTTTGGCAGACACAATGTATCTGCCACACCATTATTTCCGGAAAAAATATATGCGTTTTGCCGATATCGGCCTGTCAGATGAATTATTGCGAGCCGTTACCGAGGCTGGTTATGATGTACCAACCCCTATTCAGGAGCAGGCAATTCCTTCTGTCCTGATGATGCGCGATATTATCGGTATCGCCCAAACCGGCACAGGGAAAACGGCTTCGTTCGTGCTGCCGATGATCGACATATTGGCGCATGGCCGGGCGCGGGCGCGGATGCCACGTTCGCTAATCCTTGAACCAACCCGCGAACTTGCGGCACAGGTGGCCGAGAATTTTGAGAAATATGGCAAATATCACAAGCTCAACATGGCGCTGCTTATTGGCGGCGTGTCGATGGGGGATCAGCAAAAGGCGCTGGAAAAAGGCGTAGATGTCCTGATTGCAACGCCGGGCCGGTTGATGGATTTGTTTGGTCGTGGCAAAATATTACTCAACGGGTGTGAGCTGTTGGTGATTGATGAAGCCGACCGGATGCTCGACATGGGATTCATTCCCGATATTGAGGAAATCTGCACCAAATTGCCGGCAACGCGGCAGACGCTCTTGTTCTCTGCGACGATGCCAGCACCGATCAAAAAGCTGGCAGACAAATTCCTATCCAACCCGAAATATATCGAGGTTGCACGACCAGCTTCATCGAACCTGAATATCGAGGCGTATCTTGTCAACGTCGCACCAGCCAAGAAACGCGATGTCCTCCGCGATCTGATCCGGTCGGAAAATGTGACCACAGGAATTATCTTCTGCAACCGCAAGACAACCGTGCGTGATCTTAACAAGGCGCTGCGGCAGAGCGGTCTCAAATCTGGTGAGATCCACGGCGATATCGATCAGGCGTCACGTCAACGCGAACTTGAAGCATTCAAATCGGGCGAGATCAACCTTCTCGTTGCATCGGACGTGGCCGCACGCGGATTGGACGTAAAAGGCGTTAGCCATGTGTTCAATTTTGATGCGCCATGGCACCCCGATGACTATGTCCACCGCATCGGTCGCACAGGGCGCGCCGGGGCAAAGGGCAAAGCCTATACTTTTGTGACCAAGGCCGATGAAGAAGCAATCGAAGGTATAGAAAAGCTGATCGGCCATAAGATTGTCCGGTTGGGCGATGTGCCAGTAGCAGTTGAAGACGGCGATGTACCTAAGGCAAAGCCGGCACGTAATAAGGCCGCGTCAAAACCGGCCAAACGCCGTGAACCGGAAGCTAAAGCAAAACGCCCTGAACCCACACCCATCGAACCTGCTACCAAGCCCACTCGTGTAGCAAAGCAATCCGAAGAAAACGAGCCATCCAAAAAACGTGCGCCCACCATCGATGCTATGCCAACCGATGATGGTTGGAATGGACCAATGCCTGATTTCCTTGGCTTTTCGATCCCTAACTAAGCTTAATAAAAAGGCCCGCACAAAGCGGGCCTTTTCTTTTTTAATCTAGCATCTTTTAGAACTTACCACGCACAGTGATGCCATAAGTCCGTGGTTCGGCAAGGAACGCGCCATAGAGTTGGTTCGTTGCCGTTCCAAAGCGCTGGGTTGCACGTGTGGTGCCGCCCCCTTGCAACGGCGCATCAAAGCTGACCTGTTGGTAATCGGTGTTGAAGATATTTTGGGCAAACAATTCAATACCCCATTTCTGGTCAGCCCCGCGTAACCCAAGACGCGCATTAACAACCGCAACACCATCTTGACGCTTTTCAAAGTCTAGATCCGATCCGGTATTGATATCGCTCTGATACCGGAAATCGGTGTAGACCAATGCGCTCATGCCGTTGCTGCCAATGGGCGGTGTCCATGAAAATGAACCCGTTGCCACATATTGTGACGAGTTTGACAGTCGGCTACCGGGCAGTTGAAATAATGCAGCTGGCAGCGCGGAGCCGCCTGTACCAACCAAGTCATTGGCATATTCGGTGTTATTGTAGGTTAGCCCCAAGTTGACACCAACATTGCGGCCAGGGCGGATGAACGCCTCCATCTCAAGCCCTTTTGATGTAACACCGCTCTTCAGGCCGCCTGTACATGCGCCGGTTGCCGAACTGGCATCGCGGTCTGCGCCACCGAGTGACGCTTTGCAGGCATTTATGTTCACGACAATAAAGTTGAGGCCGTTGAAAGTATTCAACTGGAAGCCATCAAAGCGTTGATAGAAAGCAGCAATGTTGAGATCAAATCCAGGCTTGTTAAGCTTATATCCAAATTCAAACGCATTAACGATTTCTGGCGCAAATTTCAAAGCATTGGTATCTGCCGCTGCGGTTACTCCGCCAACAACAGTCGGGCTGATAACCTGACGTGTCAGACCCGAACGATCAAGGTTAAAGCCGCCTGCTTTATACCCGCGTGAGAAACTGGCATAGAGAAGCAGGTCATCGAACGGTTTATAGCTAAGCACTGCAGTTCCCGTGACACGACTTTCGCTTTTCTTGGCATCATTCTGGGTAAAGCTTCCGCCCGGTACACTCGGGATAACGCAAGGGAGTGTTGCAAATCCGGCAAGCGGCGTTGACCCGATTGCGCGGCACAGGGTGTTATTATCGGTAAAGGTCGCATCCAGCGTTTTCTTCTCGCTGGTGTATCGTGCGCCAAGAGTTAGGCTAAGCCGGTCGGTGAACTTGATCTGGTTGTGGGTGAATACCGCAAAGTTGCGGCTGGTTTGTGCATAGGTATCGCGAAGGCCAACTCCACTAAATACAAATGCAGGCTGCCCTAGTGCAGCGGCAACCGAACCAAAACCGGGCCGTGCAGGATTGGCACGCAGTACGTTGAGAGGAACCGGTAAAAGAGCTGCATTGATACAACCCGTGGGCGACGGAGCAAGTGCTGCTGGAAACGCTCCTGCAATCAATAAGCAGTTGGCGTAACGTTCGTAATCGGCACCATAGGTAAGGTTATCTTGAAGCCCCAGTTTTTCATTGGCAAAATAGCCGCCGATTAGCCAGTTGAGGTGATCGCCAAATGCTTCTCCTTGTAAGCGGAGTTCCTGCGTAAAGGTTTTGAAGCTTTGATTTGCCGATCCGTCACTTGAACGGTGCAGGATATCAAGGTTATTGAAATCGGCATCTTGGCCGCGAACAAGGCTCCAATCGCGATAGGCCGTGATCGAGGTTAGTGTGGTATTGCCAAAATTATAATTTATCTCGCCTGATAATCCCCAATCTTTAACGTTACTGGCATAACCAAAGCCCGGCGTGATCGACGTTCTGCGCGAATAGGTATCATCGCGGATAACAGCGCCAAGTGCACGTTCAATCCCGGCAATCGAGTTTGGCGTAAAATTCAGATTGCCACCAACCAGGGATACATTTTGCGCTGGAAGATAGGATGCGCCGCAGCATTCTTCATTGCGCTTCGCATAATCGGCAACCAACCGGATCGAGAGATCGCTGCTGGGTTCAAACTGAATTTGGCCGCGAACCAGCCAGCGGTTGCGGTTATTGATCGAACGACTCGAAATAACATCGGTTAAAAAGCCGTCGCGTTTTGAATACACTCCATCTAGCCGTGCGGAGATTGCTTCAGAAAGGGGGCCAGTTACTCCGCCAACAAAGCGGTAGGCGTTGTAGTTGCCATATGTCGCTTCGGCGTTTGCGCCGAATTCGGATTTGGGTTTAGCCGTAATAACGCTGATTAGGCCAGCCGAAGCATTGCGCCCGAACAGGGTACCTTGAGGACCTCGTAATACTTCGATTCGGTCAATCGCGCCGAGTTCGGTCAGGCCAACGCCTGCGCGACTACGATATACGCCGTCGATAAAGGTCGCAACTGAACTTTCAAGGCCGGGGTTATCGCCCACTGTACCAATACCGCGAATACGTGCGCCACCTGCACCAGCCTCGGATGATGTTGAAGATACAAGCAAAGAAGGCGAAAGTTGGTTCAATTGACGAATATCACTTGCACCTGAATTTTGCAGCGTTTCAGCCGTAACAGCTGATACTGCAAGGGGCACATCGGATAATGCCTCGGAACGCCGTGTTGCGGTAACAACAATGTCGCCTTGGTCGGTACTCTGTGTTTCATCCTTAGCTTTATCTTGCGCAAACACCGTGGTCGATGCCATCAATCCAGAAGCTGCGACCGACATAATCAATATAGACTTCGCAAAAGCGATACGCGTTTTCATCATTCTCTCCCGTGTTATTATTGTGGTGCAGGCTAAGACAGTCTCTCGCCGCCGTCATCCTAAATACTCACAGGAGAACAAATATTTTCGACAAACTGTGCTTAATACACAACAGTAACCTGACACTAAACGCGATCTAAGGGCTCGAATGGCAATAGAGGTAAGGTGATAGTTATGGTGTGACCCGCACTTACCGAACCACCCCGCAATACTATTGCCATGATCCCGCCTTTGCGGATCAATGTCCCTTCGGTTGTTTTATTCAGCACTGCCTTCATCAATCCAGGTGCAAAACCGTTAAGCTGTTTACACGGATTGCGCAGGCCGGTGACCTCCAAAACTGTTTCGCCGATATGCAGTTTTGCGCGCCGTGGTAAGGCCAGCAGATCGATACCGCGTGTCGTTATATTCTCGCCTAGGTTGCCCGGCTTTACGACAAAACCCTTACCCTCAAGTTCTTCAAACAATTCGCTGTGAATCAAATGGACTTGCCGTAAATTGGGCTGGGTCGGATCGGCGGCAACGCGGGAGCGGTGTTTTACGGTGACGCCAAGGTGTGCGTCACCCTCGACACCTTCGCCAGCGATCAAAACAATCGTATCGGTTTCAGTCTTGCTAAAACCATGCTCCGCTGACCGTGCGACAGCCATAACGCTCCCGCACGGAACTGGCATCAGATTTTGACCAGCATCTTGCCGGTGTTCGCGCCGCTGAACAGCCCGATGAATGCGTCCGGGGTTGTCTCGATCCCCTGCATTACAGTCTCCCGACCCTTGACCGCGCCCGATGCTATCATCGGTGCCATATCGGCCTGAAATTCGGGAACGTGTGCATAGAAATCGGGATACAGGAAACCGGTGATGCGGATACGCTTGCCGATAATCATCGGCAGATACTGCATCGGTTGCGCTTTGAAATCGTTATAGACATCGATCATCCCGCACACAGCAAAGCGTGCCCATTCTTTTGATGTGGCAAGGGCAGCATCGAAATGTTCGCCACCCACATTGTCGAAATAGACATCAATCCCGCTCTGGCCGAGTTCCTTTAGTGCGGCCAGAAGCTGCGGCAATACCGGGCCGGATTTATAATCGATCACTTTGTCTGCGCCCAGTTCATGAACCCACGCACATTTATCAGCGCCACCAGCCGAACCGATCACGATCATGCCTTTGGCCTTGGCAACCTGAACCACGGTCGATCCAACGGCACCCGCGGCAGCCGATACAAAAACTACTTCACCAGCTTTGGCTTCGGCGGTTTTGAGGAGGCCGAACCATGCCGTTCCGCCCGGCATTCCCAATATGCTGAGCCAATGTTGATCTGGGACACCTAGGTCGGGTAGTTTGACTGGTGGCATTCCGCCAGCAGGGGCAATGCTGCCCCCGGCAACGGTGCTGTCGCGCCAGCCAGCCATATGAAGCACTTTCGCGCCAACTGGATAATCGGCGTTGTTGCTCTCCACCACATCACCCACCGCTCCACCTGCCATCGGTTCATTCAGGGCAAACGGATCGGCATAGCTTTTCGCATCGTTCATCCGCCCGCGCATATACGGGTCAACTGACAACCAGCTGTTGGCGATACGAAACTCCCCTTCGCCAAGCGGGGCACCGGGTGTTTCGACTAATGAAAAATTGCCCGATACGGGTAGCCCCGAAGGACGGCTTACCAAGTGCCATGCGCGCATTATCTCTCTCCTTGTATATTCTTGTTATCAGCAACAGACCTAATCACTAGCAGGAATGTC
>JAYUPC010000157.1:0-2750 GCA_043760355.1 Sphingomonadales bacterium | reverse complement strand
AAGATTTGCGTTTTTTGTGAAAAACCGTTCACGTGGCGCAAGAAATGGGCACGGGTATGGGATGAGGTTCGTTATTGTTCCGACCGATGCCGGAATGGGAAGTAACTGGTGCCGGCTACAAGGTTCGAACTCGTGACCCCCTGATTACAAACGGCGTCAGTCCGAATCCAAGGGCATCCCAAAAGGTGCCATTTTGTGCCGCGTAACCGGCAGAAAACCTTGCTTTTTTGACCTATTGATGTATCACTGAATTTCACTTGAATTCAGGGGAGCCGGAGGGCGTTGTTGCCCCGAAAAGCCGATTGGTCGAAAATCATGCGCCGTATTCTGACAGTCAATGGCATCAAATCGCTTAAAGCCGCCGAGGCCGGAACGCGCTACGACGCATGGGATTCACTTGTGCCGGGTTTTGGCGTTCGGGTGACAGATCGCGGCAATAAATCCTACATTTTGGTCGCACGCTATCCCGGCCAGCGCAACCCGACGCGGCGGGTGATCGCCCAAGTTGAGGCGATGGAGTTGGCCGCTGCCCGCGATACGGCGCGGGCGTGGCTTGCCAAGATTGTCAAACGTGTCGATCCGCGCACCGAACATTATCGCAAGCGCGCCGACAGCCGCCGCCGCGAGGAACTGTTCGCTGATGTTTCCCGCCGGTTCCTTGAGCAGCATGTGTTTCGCAACAAGTTGCGAACCGCGATAGAGATTGAGCGCGTCTTCAACAAATATCTGATTCCGCGATGGGGAAAGCTGGAGTTCGTGACGATCCGGCGCGGCGATGTCGCGCGCTTGCTCGACGACATTGAGAAAACCGCGCCGTCGCAAGCCGATCACGTGCTCGGCATCATGTCGAAACTCTGCAATTGGTATATGGCGCGCGAAGAAACCTACACTACGCCAATCGTGCGCGGAATGCGCCGCACCCGGCCAAGCGAACGCGCACGGCGGCGCGTCCTTGACGACAGGGAGCTGCGGTTTCTGTGGCAGGCAAGCGCCAAGGTCGGCGTCTATGGCGGAATGTTGCGCACCGCATTGTTAACAGCGCAGCGACGCGGCAAGGTCTTGTCGATGCGTTGGCAGGAGATCGGCGACGATGGCACTTGGACAATCCTGACCGAGCCGCGTGAAAAGTCCAATGCGCGGTCCTTGCGGCTACCGCCACTGGCACTTGACGTTATCATGGATCAGCCAGTTTGCGAGGATAGCGATTATGTCTTTGCCGGACGCGGCGGTGTGCCGCTTAATGGCTATAGCAAGGCAAAGGCCCAACTCAACGAACGGCTGACTGAATTGAACGGCGCGCCGCTACCAAATTGGACGGTGCATGACCTTCGGCGAACAGCAAAATCATTGATGGCCCGTTCCGGCATTCGGCCCGACATCAGCGAGCGAGTGCTTGGCCACGCGATTGCCGGGATCGAAGGCGTCTATGATCGTTATTGCTATGAAGATGAAAAGGCAGATGCCTTGGCTCGGTTGGCCAACCTTGTAATGGAAATCGTCGAGAATAAGGTTGAAACCGCAGCAGTTATTCCAATTCGCGCACGTGCATATGAAAGGCAGCAGGGTCTTCGATCCACAGGTTGATCGCCGATTCACGCCATCCTGCTCCGTTGATGCTGATCGGCACTTGGCGCGGGAAAGTGCCTTCCTTGATTTTGCGATACATGGTTGAACGGCTTAGGCCAGTCCGGTTGAGAACGGTCTTGATCCGCACGATACGGTCAGGATTAGCATTCATAATCTTGTTCCTAATTCAGGGCCAGGTTGTTCGTGATAGGGTGAAGTTTGGCGATGTCATGCACGCACGCAAGGCCGTGTGACACGAGATGCACCAGACTGCGCATTGGTGCGCCAGACAGGCACCCACTATCTCCGCTGTCACATCGCGTGATGGCGAAACTCAACAATGTTTGGGCAGTTTCAATGGGCATGGGGCTTCGACTCAGAGGGCTTGAATGGAACGGCCCAAGCAGAGTTGAACCGCTATGATCCAAGCACAAGATCGAAAATCACGAGGTAGTGCTGTGGCGTGCAAAGGCTTGCTCTCAGCGGTTTAGGCCGAAAAGGCAGCGCTAGAGATGTTGATAATCCGCAGGCACGATGCAACGCCCGATCAACTTGGGAGGAGGATCAAGAGAGAAGTCATGAATGTCAGAGACATTGTTCATCAAACACTCTCGTTCAAGCGTTTCATAACGGACCGCAAAAATGCAGTATGCGCCGGGCTGGCTCGCACGCATCGTCATTGCCTGATTTAGTGCACCCGAGCTTCGTTTTGCAAAAGACACAGATGTTAAATTACCTGTGCCGAGGCTTGCGGCACTTTTGAATCCATCACTTTTGATGGCTTCAAAATTTTGGGCTGGCGTCGCATGGAATAAAACTAGCGAGCAATTTTCAAGCTCAATTGGGAAGACGCAGTAGTCAGTCTTGGCTAGATCGTCTGGGAAGGGATATTCGATCATTTCAATTTTTCATAATTTCTCAACACGCCTTATCCCGCCCGCACTTCGGCGAGCAAATCAGGATGGCGGTCAAGCACTTTGAACAGTTTGACCAAGGCCAGCGGCGGTTTGGTTTTGCCATTTTCGTAGCGTGAGAAGGCATTTGCTCCGCCGCCGAAAATCTCCGCCGCTTCGCGTTGATCGAGATCGAGTTTCTTGCGGACTGTGCTGATGAAGGACGGATCGACGATGGCGGCATTCACCTGCTTGCCGAATGCCTTCATGTCCGAACTGATTACGCGCGAT
>JAYUPC010000156.1:0-23792 GCA_043760355.1 Sphingomonadales bacterium | reverse complement strand
TGAAGGCAATGCAGGGCAAAGCCAATCCGGGCGTGGTGAATGATTTGGTGAAGAAGGCTTTGGGTTAAATATCTCAACTACTGCTAATTATTGCTCATGATAGTGGCATTAACACCCTAGCCTTGTTGCTGATATGGAGTAAGATATCCTGTATGAGGTTTCGGATAATACTGGCTTTTATGGTGCTGTGCTTACCTGCAATAGCGGCGCATGGTCAGCTGGGCGTGGCTTCCGAAAAATCGGCGATTAAAGAAGGTTTTACTTTTCCAGAGAAAGGCTCTGTAAGCATCCTGCTGTTTCGCCCTGACGTCAGTGTTGGTGAACAAAGCGCTGGTGGCATGGATCAGCCCAATGCCAATTGGACACTACAAGTGCGCGATCATCTGGTGACTGCGCTCAGAAAGGCGCAAGGTACGCGCAGCAATGATATGAAATTGATGCCTGAATTGTCCGGCGATGATGCCCTCATAATGGCTGATTACTTATCATTGTTTAAGGTTGTGATGGATGCCGTGATTACGCATAAACTGTTTCCTGGAAACCTTTTGCCGACGAAGAAAGAGAAATTTGACTGGACCATGGGGTCAGGCGCATCGCAGTTAGGGACAATCGGCGGCGGAGATTACGGCCTGTTTATGTACACCTATGACAGCTATGCTTCGCCCGGACGAAAGGCTTTGCAAGTCATGGGTTTGGTCGCCGGCTCCGGTTCAAGTTCGGATGTGCATATTGGCTATGCTGGCCTTGTTGATCTTAAAACCGGTGATCTGCTATGGATCAATGCTGATGTCAGGATGCGCGGCGATGTTCGCACAGCAGAAGGTGCTGATAAACGCGTTGCGCAATTGCTCGAAGATTTCCCTTTGCGTTCGGGGCTATTGGCAAAGGCTGTTACGCAATGAAGCGTATCTTGCGAATTGCCCTTATGGTTGCGATTGCGACAACTTCGCTTGCACCCATTTATGCGGCCAATGAAAAAGAAAAAGGCGTAACTTCCTCCCTGCGCCCATCTGCATTCGATTATAAGCCGCAAAGTGATGACGAACGCGGTCTTTGGATGCAAATGGATGAGGAGGAGAGGTCGGTTAAGACCTCGAAGTTTTTGATTACCGATCCTGCGCTCAACACCTATGTGCGGGGGATATTATGTCGCACAGTTGGCGAGGACCGTTGTGGTTCAACACGTATTTATATCATGCGCACGCCCCAATTTAACGCGATGATGGCACCTAATGGAATGATGATCGTCTGGAGTGGACTGTTGCTGCGTGCGCGAAACGAGGCGGAACTGGCAACGGTATTGGGACATGAATTCGGCCATTTTGAGAATCAGCACTCCTTACAATCATTCCGCGATATTCGCGCCAAAACCGATGCTATGACCTGGCTATCCTTCGTACCTTATGTTGGCATGATCGGTCAGATTGGGCTAATCGGATCGGTTTTCGAATTCAACCGCGATATGGAACAACAGGCCGATATGGTGGCTTTGAATTATCTGGCGGATAGCGGTTATGATCCGATGGCGGCTTCGGACATTTGGGAACAATTGCGCGCCGAAATGGATGCAACGGCGGCTGAACGTAGCCGCAATAGTATGAAGGACCGCAATGGCGGTTTTTTTGCTACACATCCCAATTCGGGTGACAGAATGAATTATCTGCGCACGGCTGCGCTTAAAAAAAGTAGGGATAATTTCCGCAGTGGCGCAGCGGAATACCGATCAGCACTTCGTAATTGGTGGCCAAAACTAATTGATGACCAGATCAAACTTAATGATTTTGGTGCGACAGATTTTTTGCTGCAACGGCTGGCCAAAGATGGATGGACTGGTGAACTGCTCTATGCCCGCGGCGAGTTATTCCGGGCGCGGGGTAAAGAAGGCGATTTTGACAAGGCAGCCGAACTTTACCAGCAATCGATCAATACGAAGGCTAATATCGCTGAATGCTGGCGCGGTTTGGGTTTGGCATTGATACGATCAGGTAAAAAAGGCGCAGGGCAAAAAGCTTTGCGCGAATATCTTTTGAAAAGCCCCGCAGCACCTGACAAATCGATGATCGCGATGATGGCGGGGGTGAATTGAGATGTGTTTGAAAGTTTTTATGCTGGTTGCAAGCACATTTTTGATGACGTTTCCGGCCTTAGCAGGTTGGACAGAAATGCCAGTTGGAAAACCGGTAGCGGTCGCCAAAAGTACAATGACGGTTACGCCCGGGCAGGATTGGAACCGCTGGTCGGCACGTCCTTCACAAAAAGGCGAGTTGTGGACTATCGATGGTCTTTCGCTGAACGAGTTGAGCTTTTTTGCGCAGATTTCAAACGGTGAACCGATTTACCGGGAACTGAACAAGAAAGATCAGCCACTTCCCAAATTCAAATCTGATATGCTACCAACCGACTTGGTTGAGCTCTTTGAAGCATCAAATCGGATTGTCCTTCAAACGCCGTTGTTCACGATTGATAATGTTGAACCAACCAAGCTTAGCGGCAATGATGCAGTGCGCTTTTCTTATCATTATACAGTCGAAGGGGATCAGCTGACCCGAAAAGGAGAGGGAGTCGCCGCAAATATCAGTGGCAAGCTGTATCTGGTCAATTTTGTAGCTCCTGAAATCCATTATTATGGCCGCGATATCATCAGTTTTCGCAATATGGTCGCCAAGATTAAGATTTAGGCGCGGGTTCGCCGTAATACCGTGTTCAGGGGGCTTGCTCTAAAGGGCCTTTACCGTTAGAGGCTCGCGACCGGTTGATCGGAGCGGGCGTGGCGGAATTGGTAGACGCACCAGATTTAGGTTCTGGCATCGTAAGATGTGGGGGTTCGAGTCCCTTCGCCCGCACCACTCAACCTTAGTCAGTCACAATTGTGGCAGGACATTATAATTTTCGCGCAATTGCGCCCGTCAGGATCAGAGAAGTTTGATATGCAAACCGTTGAAACACAAAATGAAGGCCTGAAAAGGGCATATAAGATGACCATTACCGCTGCTGATGTTGAGGCGCGGATTGACGCAGAGGTCAAAAAGATTGCACCGCAAATGAAGATGCCCGGCTTCCGCCCCGGCAAGGTGCCTGCCAATCTGGTCAAGAAAATGCACAAGGACAGCTTGTTGCAAGAAGCGCTGAATACCTCGATTCAGAACGGCGTGCAAAAGACGCTTGCCGATAATAACCTGCGTCCCGCAACGCAACCTCACGTGCATCTCGATAATGATTATGCGCCGGGTAAAGATGCTGTGGTTGATTTCCATTTTGAAATCCTGCCGACAATCGAAACACCCGCGATTGATGGCATTACGCTTGAACGTTTGACCGTTGAACCAACCGAAGCTGAAATTGAAAGTTCGATCCTTAAACTCGCGGAAGGTCAGAAAAGCTTTGAAACTGCTGCAAAAACTTACAAAGCAGCGATGGGTGACCTTGTCGTCATCGACTTTGAAGGTAAAGTAGACGGCGTTCCTTTCGAAGGCGGCAAGGGTGAGGGCATGTCGGTCGAACTCGGCTCAGGCCAGTTGATCCCAGGCTTTGAAGATCAGCTTGTTGGTGCAAAGGCCAATGACGAGAAGCTCATCAAGGTTACCTTTCCAGAAGATTACACGTCCGAAAATCTTAAAGGCAAAGCCGCGACGTTTGATATCGTTGTGGGCGAGGTTAAAAAGCCAATCGCTGCCAAGGCCGATGATGCGCTTGCCAAAAGTTTTGGACTGGAAGGTATCGATAAACTGCGTGAACTGATGAAAATTCAGGTTGAGCAGGAATTAAACGGCCTGACCCGCACCTATATGAAGCGTCAATTACTCGATCAGCTGGCTGCATCACATGACTTTGAAGTTCCGCCATCAATGGTTGAGGCCGAGTTCACCCAAATCTGGGAGCAGCTTGAACAAGAAGCGGCCCGTGAAGAGGATCCAGAAGCCGCAAAGAAGGAAATGGAAGCCGAAAAGGACGATTACCGCGATATCGCCGTTCGTCGTGTCCGTTTGGGCCTGCTGCTTTCCGAAATAGGTCAGGCAAATGGCGTGGAGGTTTCCAATCAGGAAATGAACATGCTGGTGCAACAAGCATCGCAACAGTACCGCCCCGAAGACCGCCAGCGGTTCGCGCAATATCTTCAGGAAAATCCCATGGCCGCCGCGCAGCTGCGTGCGCCACTCTTTGAAGACAAGGTCGTCGACTTCCTGTTTGATAAAGCAAGTGTAACTGACAAAGCCGTTACCCGTGAAGTGCTGGAAACGGCCATTGAAGCCGAACCCGACGCGAAACCAGCGACGAAAAAGCCAGCGGCAAAGAAAGCTGCTCCTAAAAAGGAAGCAACTGAGCCTAAGGCTGAGAAAGCACCGGCCGAGAAGGAAGCTGCTGAAGCTAAGCCGACAGCTAAAAAGGCGCCTGCTAAAAAGACTGCCGCTAAGAAATAAACCTCTCAAGATATAGGGTTTTAAGAGGCTCCGGTTTACGCCGGGGCCTTTTTTGTTATTCGAACATTGCGACAAATAACTCATTTTTTCAGCCTTACCCAAAGCAAAATCAATTGTTTTGTAACCGAATTTTAGGAACTCTGACTTATTCTCTTAAATGTTTCGAGGAGAAGCTATGATTTCATCTTACGCAAATTCGTCGCGTGTCGATCGTCCGGCATATTGGGTGTATTTTGGGGTTACCTTTATTCTTCCGATCCTATTTCTGATCGGAGGGATATACTCAATATTCAGCGGATCATATATGTTGGGCATATTAGCCATTCTGGCAATTGTTCCGATTAACATTTATTTTCGCGTTATTATGATGCGTCGTTGTCGCGATATCGGTTGGCCTGCATGGCTGCCATGGGCCACATTCGCGGCAATATTTTTAACGTCCTATTCTGCAATAGGCGGTGCAATGCGCGGCGACATGCCGTCATTTGGGAGCTTTGGGCTATTTAATCTTTTCAGTATTATCGATTTTGGCCTGATGATCGCGATTGGTTGCTTCCAATCGAAGCTATGGACAATGCCTGAATACAGCCCGGATGATCATCAACCGTCGCCGCGTCCAATTGCAACTACACAGTCCTCACATAGCGGATTTGATATCAAGGGGTCTGCATCAACGGGGAAATCCATTTCTGGTCAGTTTTCTACATTGCATGATGCGTATCCTGCATCTAGCGGACCAGATGAGTCTATGGATGATAGTCGTCACGATAAAGCTATCGCGCAAGCTTTGACCGAATATCGGACGCGTCTGGTTGGGGGAACAGCGACTACGCAAGCACATAAGCCTGAACAAATTCCCGCGCCAACTCACACTGCGGCACCACCCCGTGCGATAGGTTTCGGGCGGAAGCAGGTTTGAATATTATAGTTCGGATAAGTTTCCCCTCATCATTTACCGCGTCTTTATCCTTTTGCGCTTGAAACTTGGCGCGGGCACGCCGATGTAGGTAGTACAAGATTATTCCAATTTTATAAGGTCACTTCATGCGCGACGAATATCCGTTTAATCAAGCCTATGCAGCCACGCAGGCACTTGTTCCCGTTGTTATCGAGCAATCGAACCGAGGTGAGCGTAGCTGGGACATTTTTTCACGCCTGCTGCGTGAACGCATCATCTTTGTAACTGGCGAAGTTGAAGACGGGATGGCGTCGATTATCACCGCGCAATTGCTGTTCCTCGAATCGGACAATCCCAAAAAAGACATTTGGATGTACATCAATTCTCCCGGCGGCGTGGTGACCGCTGGCATGGCGATTCATGATACAATGAAATATATCCGGCCAAAAGTAGGCACGGTGTGCGTAGGGCAGGCGGCTTCCATGGGCAGTTTCCTGCTGGCATCGGGTGAACCTGGTATGCGTTTTGCCACCACCAATGCCCGGATCATGGTGCATCAGCCATCGGGCGGCGCACGCGGTATGGCATCGGATATCGAGATCCAGGCGAAAGAAATCTTACGTATTCGCAAGCGGTTAAACGACCTTTATGCCAAATATACTGGTAAGCCGCTCAAGGATATTGAAAAGGCGATGGACCGCGATACTTTCCTCGAGGCTGCCGAAGCCAAGGCTTTTGGGATTGTTGATGAAGTGTACGACCAACGTCCAACCGTCGCCTCGGCCGACGACTAAGTTTTCGTAACGTTAGGGTTTCATCCACCTTGTTTGCTAAGTCGGGACAAGGTGTTTTGCCCTATTGCCAAAATCCCGCGCCTCGATAGGATGGCGTTTTTATGACATTGCCCGTTCAGCTTTTGAACGGTAACAGGAAGTTCTATGACGAAGCTAAGCGGTTCAGACACAAAGAGCACTTTATATTGCTCATTCTGCGGAAAATCGCAGCATGAAGTCCGCAAGTTGATTGCCGGACCGACTGTGTTTATTTGCGACGAATGCGTTGAACTATGCAACGATATCATTCGCGAAGAAACCAAGGGCACCCTGACGGGCAAAAAAGACGGCGAAGTGCCGTCTCCGCGAGAAATTTGCGAGGTTCTCGATGACTATGTCATCGGCCAACCGCAAGCTAAACGTGTGTTGTCAGTTGCGGTGCACAACCATTACAAGCGCCTCAATCACGCGGCTAAGAGCAATGATGTCGAGCTTGCAAAGTCGAACATATTGCTCGTTGGACCAACGGGCTGCGGCAAAACCTTGCTTGCTCAAACGCTTGCCAAGACATTCGATGTTCCCTTCACCATGGCCGATGCGACCACATTGACCGAGGCTGGTTATGTGGGTGAGGATGTCGAGAATATCATCCTCAAGCTGCTGCAAGCGTCGGATTATAACGTTGAAAAGGCGCAGCGCGGGATCGTCTATATCGATGAGATCGACAAGATCAGCCGCAAGGCCGAAAACCCCTCCATTACCCGCGATGTCAGCGGAGAGGGCGTTCAGCAGGCCTTGTTGAAGCTTATGGAAGGTACAACCGCCTCGGTTCCTCCACAAGGTGGTCGTAAGCATCCACAGCAAGAGTTTTTGCAGGTAGATACCACAAACATTCTGTTCATCTGTGGCGGGGCGTTTTCGGGGCTTGAGAAGATCATTTCTAACCGGCTTGAAGGCAAATCGATTGGCTTTGGCGCGCATGTTGCCGATCCTGATGAGCGTCGCACTGGCGAGATTTTGAAGCAGGTTGAGCCTGAGGATCTTTTGAAATTCGGGCTGATCCCTGAATTTGTTGGCCGTTTGCCGGTCACAGCGACTTTGGAAGACCTTGATATCAAGGCTTTGGTCAAGATTTTGTCCGAACCGAAAAACGCGCTCGTTAAGCAATATCGCAAGCTGTTCGAGATGGAAGATGTAGGCTTAAGCTTTACTGACGAAGCGTTGGAGGCAGTGGCAAAAAAGGCGATCGAACGCAAAACCGGTGCGCGCGGATTGCGGTCAATTCTTGAGGCCATTCTGCTCGATACAATGTTCGACCTTCCAACAATGGATGGCGTTAGTGAAATCGTGATCGACAAGGACGTTGTTGAAGGTCGGAAAGATCCGGTCAAGGTTTTTGCCAAATCCAGCAAGGTCGAGAAAGAAGATGCGGCGTAAGCGGCGGCGATTTGTAAAATGGCCCCATACAAACTGTTGCTGCACTGCAACAGGTTTAGAAAAAATTAGCTTTCGAGACGCTGCCTACGCCGGTTGGTAACGCATTTCTTTGCGTCGTTGGGGCTTGCGTCTAAGGCCGTTCATATAGCAACTTTCCTGTAATGTACCTGTCACAAATAGGCTTCAGGGAAAGCTGTATTATGGAGATTAATACCTATTCGATTCGTATCTAAAAGCGAACGATACAGGACACCACCAGAATAGAATTAAGGGGTAGTATCATGCAAATTTGTTATTTTATGGCCGCAAGTGTCGCGGCAATGTCCGTCGCGAGCTTTTCAACAGCGGCAATGGCGCAATCAACAGGGTCGGTAGACTTTGAAGAAGCCATTGTTGTGACTGGCACACGGACAACAGATGTTGCTGGTATTCAAGCCCCCGATTCTACAAAATCTAAGGCTGTTTTGACGCAAGAACTGATTGAGCGGCAAAATCCTGGCCAAACCGTCCTGGACACTATCAATGTCATTCCAGGTGTCAGCTTCCAGAATAACGACGCTTATGGTTCGTCGGGCGGCACTTTGACTATCCGCGGTTTTGATGCGTCGCGCATCTCGCTTACTATTGATGGTATCCCGCTTAATGACTCGGGCAACTATGCGATCTATTCCAACCAACAGCTTGATCCGGAATTGATCGATCAAGTTAACGTGAACCTGGGTTCGACCGACGTAGACAGCCCAACTGCATCTGCCGTTGGCGGAACCGTCAACTATCGCACTATCGTTCCTACAGAGGATTTCGGCGTTAAGGTTTCGGGTTCAATAGGCGAATATGATTTTATGCGCGTCTTCGCACTGGTGAACACGGGTAACCTTACCTCGTCTGGGACACGTGCTTGGTTCTCGGCCTCTACTGCAATCAACAAAAATCCATTTAACAATTATGGCGTGGTTGATAAGCAACAGTATAACGGACGTATTTATCAACCACTTGCAGGCGACGATTTCATCTCGTTAATCGGCAGCTGGAACGTCAATCGCAATAACTTTTTCGGCTCTCTGCCCCTTCGTCAGGATTTGGTTCAGGGCCCTGGCAGCGCCACTCCTGCTGCTCCGCGGATCGTTGGATCAAGCTCGGTTAATCGTTTTCCACTTAATAGCAACGAACGCGAATATCTTATCAATTTCCCTTGCTTAAACACCGTAACACCCGTTGCAGGCACAGCTCAGTTAGCAACATCATGCGGCAATGAGTTTGATCGTCGATATAACCCTTCTAACACGGGCAATGTTCGTGGCTCGTCGCGCTTTAGTTTTGGAGACAAAGTTGTATTAACTATTGATCCTAGTTATCAATATGTGAAAGCAAATGGCGGAGGTACTGTGACTGCACGAGAAGCGCGCAGAGACATTGATCCGCGTCTGCAAAATCCATCTTTGCCATTCAACGCAACGTCAAATCCGAATGCATCTAATTGCACAACCATCACCTCAAGCGTTGCAGGAACCGTAAATTGTCAGCCTGGATATTGGAGCGGCTCCCCATTTTTCGGACGTGACTTGAATGGTGACGGCGATATCTTGGATCAAGTGCTGGTTTTGGCACCTAGCCAAACGCAAACCCATCGTATTGGCGTTATTGCAAACCTTCGTTATGATCTAAATGATAGTAATACCTTTCGTTTGTCTTACACTTATGATCGCGCACGTCATCGTCAAACAGGTCAAGTCGGGCTGCTCGATTTGAACGGCGAACCTTTTGATGTGTTTCCGGTCAATGATCCGCAGGCAGATTCAAGCAGCACAATCCTTCAAAAGCGTGACCGTCTCTCTTTTGCGATTTTGCATCAAATCTCCGGCGAGTATCGTGGAGAATTTATGGATGAAAAGCTGGTTGTAAACGCGGGTCTCCGCGCTCCATTCTTCCGTCGCAATCTGACCAACTACTGTTTTGCCAGCTCGGCAAGCGGTTTTGTCGAATGCAGCGGACAGAATGCGGCGACAGATATGGTAGCTCAAACTCTGAATCCGTATTCGGCAACAACAAATTCTTCCGGTTCACTTATAGTGAGCGGTTGGGCGCTTCCGCAGAATCGTGTATTCAACTATAGTAAAGTTTTGCCTAATGTTGGTTTCCGGTATCGTTTTACACCAGAGGCCAGCCTATTTGCTAGCTTTGCGCAGGGCCTTTCGGTACCCGGCACTGATAGCCTTTACAATGCTTTCTATTTCCCATTAACGACAGCTCAAGCAAAGCCGTCACCAGAAACAACAGATTCGTTTGATATCGGTGTACGTTACCGTTCTGGTAAAATTCAGGCACAGGCCGGTGCTTTCCTGACAAAGTTTCAAAACCGTTTGGCAACCGCCTACGATCCCGAGCTTGACCAGAACGTTTACCGCAACCTTGGTAATGTTGACAAATGGGGCTTTGACGGATCGATTGCAATCCAGCCCATCCCAGAAATCGCATTCTATTTCTTTGGTTCGTATATAAAGACCAAGATCAAAGATGACGTTATAGTAGGTGAATGTACTGCAATCATTCCCGGTTGTGCTTCAATTGGGGCTCCGATTATTGCACCGACTGCTGGAAAAGAAGAATCTGGTGCGCCTCGCTGGAGTTATGGTGCAACCGTTCGGGCAACGTTTGGCCCTGTTGATTTCGGCTTTTCTGGTAAGCGTACAGGTACTCGGTTCATATATGACAGCAATCTGCCGGTCTTCGCAGGTCCCGCAGGTACTCCAGCTACGCCCAATCGGACTTATCAAGTGTTTGGAGCAAAAGCTTCAGCGTATTGGTTGGTTAACTTGGATGCGCGGGTCAACTTGGAGTTTTTGGGTCTCAACAAGAAAACTTTCCTTCAACTTAACGTCTACAACCTTATGAATAATTTTTATCAGGGTGGTTTTGGCGGTGGAGTAAGTCAAGCTGTCTCCGGAGGTAACTGGACGATACCAAATGTGCAGATCGGTGCACCTCGCACAGTTAGCGCCACGTTTACAATGGGCTTCTAAGCTTTCAAAAAATCATCATCGAAAGGCGGGGCTTCGGCTCTGCCTTCCTATTTATAAATACACAGATCCAAGCCATCCCGACTTACCACGCCAATCCGGGCGGCAATGCTGTTGCCATATCGTCTGGTAAAGCCACTTACGCCGTTAACAGCACGTTTCTTTGGCAGGGGCAGGGTGGCGATGATGCGGGCGGCTTCGACGCGGGACAGGTTTTTGGCGTTTTTGTTGAAGTAGCGCTGCGCCCCTGCTTCTGCGCCGTAAGTTCCAATCCCGGTTTCGGCGACGTTTAAGTACACTTCCATAATCCGTCTTTTGCCCCAGATTTTCTCAATCAGGAAGGTGAACCAAATTTCGGGAACTTTACGAACGTATCGCGAATAGCCGCTGCCCTGCCATAGGAAGACATTTTTTGCAGTTTGCTGACTGATCGTTGATCCACCGCGCATTTTGCCACCGTTTGCGTTTCGTTTTATCGCTTTTTCAATAGCCTGCCGGTCAAAGCCGTCATGGCTACAGAATTTGCCATCTTCACCTGCAATGGCTGCACGAACGAGATTAGGGGATATATTAGACAGGCTGGTCCAGTTACGCGCCGCACCGTTGCTGTCAAACAGCATCGTTAATGTGGTTGGTACCGGCAATACGGCGTAAATGCTAACCAACAATATGCTGCCAACTATAAAATAAAATAGCCACCGAAAGAAACCACGGAAAAGCCAAGAGAAAAGCGATCGTTTCGGTTCAATGACAGGGGCTTGATACGTCCTTGGAAAATCGCCGCCAAAGCGATCTTCAAACGAATCTAAAGCCCCCGTACCTGTACCCGTCATGACGGTTTAGTTTCGCTTAGCCGGCAATGAGCAATCGCTTCTCACCAGCGATCCGCAACATCGCCTTTTGCAGTTTTTCAAATGCACGAACTTCGATCTGACGAACGCGTTCGCGGCTAATGCTGTATACTTGGCTCAATTCCTCAAGTGTTTTGGGTTCGTCGATCAAGCGGCGTTCGGTCAGGATATGCTTTTCACGGTCGTTAAGGCCGCTCATCGCTTCAGTCAGCATATTATGCCGCATACTAGTTTCTTCGGCCTCGGCAAAACGTTGGTCTTGCAATGGTTCATTATCAACCAACCAATCTTGCCACTGGCCATCGCCATCCTCACGCATCGGCACGTTAAGCGATGTATCGCCGCCCATTGCCATGCGGCGGTTCATGGCGATTACTTCATCTTTGGATACACCAAGATCGGTTGAAATTTTCTCCAGTGCTTCAGGATTTAGATCGCCTTCTTCAAATGCTTGCAGGTTATTTTTCATACGGCGCAGGTTGAAAAAAAGCTTTTTCTGGGCAGCAGTGGTGCCTATTTTAACCAAGCTCCAACTGCGCAGAATAAATTCCTGCATCGACGCGCGTATCCACCACATCGCATAGGTTGCGAGGCGGAAACCACGGTCAGGATCAAATTTCTTAACGCCCTGCATCAGGCCAATATTACCCTCTGAAATGAGTTCAGAAACGGGAAGGCCATAGCCGCGATATCCCATTGCAATTTTGGACACGAGCCGCAGGTGCGACGTAACCAATTGCTCAGCAGCTTTGGGATCACCATGCTGTTGGAAGCGTTTGGCGAGCATATATTCTTGCTCAGGCTTTAGCACCGGAAATTTGCGAATTTCCGACATATATCTATTAAGGCTTACATCCCCCCCTAAGGCTGGGATTGTTGCCGGAACGTTTTTCGTCTCTGACATTCTACTTCCTTTGTTGCGTTCTCCTTTGGGCCTCACAATTAAGCACTCATTGGCAGAACATTCCCTTTGAACTCTATACCCGTAACTCGCTTAATAGTTCCTGTATATCTTCAGGAAGGTTACTGACGAATTGCAGTTTTTCTCCGGTAACCGGGTGAATAAAGCCAAGCCGTGCCGCGTGCAAGGCTTGCCGCGCGAAAATAGACTGATTTGGTCCGATTTTGTATGACTTTTGTCGATTAGAATAAGTTGCATCCCCGATCAGTGGATGGCCAATATGGGCCATATGTACGCGGACTTGATGGGTACGACCCGTTTCCAAGGTGCAGCCGACGAGTGCGGTGCTTCTGTACGCTTCGATTGTTTTGAAATGGGTGACCGCGTGTTTGCCTTTATTATCGGGTAGTACTGCCATTTTCTTGCGATTGGTGTTTGAGCGCCCGATCTGTGTTCGCACAGAGCCAACAGGTGGGGCAGGGATGCCGCTGACGACGGCTAGATATTCGCGGTCGATATCGTGAGTAGCGAATAATTTGGCGAGGCCCTCATGTGCGGCATCGGTCTTTGCAACAACCAGAAGCCCCGATGTGTCGCGGTCAATCCGGTGAACAATGCCAGGGCGCTCTACGCCGCCAATACCCGAAAGGCGACCCTTGCAATGATAAAGCAGCGCGTTGACCAGCGTTCCGTCGGGGTGACCCGCGGCAGGATGGACGACAAGGCCAGCTGGCTTATCGACAATAAGCAGGTGTTCGTCCTCATAGGGTATCACGAGATCGAGATTTTGTGGCTGTGCTTTATCAGGACGGGCTGGAGGCAAAGTAAGTGTGAAGGATTGGCCTGCAAATTTCCGCGCAGAGCCATCATCGACGATTTTTCCGCCGATTTGAAGCGCAGACTCCGCCATCAACGCCTGCAACCGTGCACGTGATAATGTCGGCAATGCTTGTGCCAAGGCACGGTCAAGCCGCCCTTCGCCTAAAATACCTGTAACTATGGTGCTTTGTACCCACATGGATTAGATGTGGGTAATGGACCTGTTGATATCAAGACGGCATTTGCAGCAATTAGCCGATTGGGCAGAGGACGCGCATCTGTTGGAGTGTTGCGGACTTTTGTTTGGGGAGGGGAACAGAGTTTTGGATATAGTGCGCACAGATAATGTATCGCCTGCGCCAGAAAGCAATTTTGAAATTGATCCTACCGTTCTTATCTCATTTGAAAAAGCAGCACGTGAAGGAAAACAAAATATTTTAGGGTATTTCCACTCTCATCCCAACGGCGTTTGCGAACCTTCGGCAAGTGATGCGAAGCAAGCCAATATAGACGGGCGCTACTGGGTTATTCTTGCTGCGGGGAAAGCAGGTGCTTGGCAAACAGTAACGAATGGAAAATTACATGATTGTTTTGCGCCCATCGAACTCAACACCGATATATAAAGCGCAGGGTTGAAACCTTGGCCTGCACCGTTCATTAACATACCCAATCACGATATTACCAAATAGGAATCCTTAATCCCATGTCCGAATCTGACATCGACCTTGCCAGCCTTCTTTGTTCGCGGCTTTGCCATGATTTGTTAAGCCCGGTGGGGGCCATGAACAACGGGTTGGAATTATTGGCTGACGAACATGATCCGGCCATGCGCGCGCGTTGTATGGATTTGTTAGCGGAAAGTGCCAAGTCAGCTGCGGATAAGCTGAAATTCTTTCGCTTGGCATTTGGTGCGGCGGGAGGTTTCGGACCTGCGGTTGATCCAGCAGAAGCAAGGGCTGTTATTGAGCCGCTTGTGACCGGCAGCGGACGGACAACGCTTGAATGGGCTGTACCAGCTGAATTAATGCCAAAGCGAGCAGTCAAGATACTCTTAAATCTAGTGTTTATTGCCAATGATGCTCTTGTTCGCGGCGGTACGCTGTTTGTCGGCGCTGAATTGCGTGAAGGCGAACAGGAAATTGTTATCCGTGCCAATGGCCCTCGCATAATTCTGGATAGTGCAGTGCGCGATGCTTTGGAAGGAAAGATGGAGGCATCGATGATCGATTCGCGGACATCAGCTGCGTGGATGGTGCGAAGCCTTGCGGTGCGCGGTGGCGGTGTTGTGCAGATAGCTGAACCAGACGGCGAACATATGGTTATTGGTGCCCTTGTTCGGGGTGATAGCGAACAATAGGCTTTATTAAGGTAAACGGCTTTTTAACCAAATTTCGGCATAGCGGACGGGTGTAAATACCGGGACCCGCAAAATGGATGATTTGCTAGAAGAGTTTATCGCAGAAACACGCGATACAATTGAAGTTCTGTCAGGACAATTGATAGAGTGGGAACGCAACCCGCAGGATCATGCACTTATCGATAGCGTATTTCGCTTCGTACATACTGTAAAAGGAAGCTGTGGTTTCCTTGATTTACCGCGTTTATTACGACTTAGTCACGCAGCAGAAGATTTGTTGAGCGGCGCACGTGACGGGATTGTAAGCGCATCGCAAGGGCTGGTAACCGCCGTTCTTGCCGTCATAGACCAAATCGCCATACTAACCGATGCTCTGGAAACCGGGCGTGCGGTGAAAGATAATGATGCCGATTTGATTGAAACGATGTTGGCGTTCATTCCCAAAGATGTGCAGTCACAAAAAACCATCCATGAAAATGCTATTAAAACTAGTTTAGCAGTTGATGCAGATGAATTTGAAGGAATGGTTGGCCGGGCTAAATCACGTTCGGTTCGCGTTTCGCTTAGTTTGCTTGATAAGCTGATGAACGGTGTATCGGATATGGTTTTGGCACGGAATGAAGTTTCTCGTCAATTGCGCAAAAACGGCGCAAATGCAGAGCTTGAACATAGTTTCGCCCGACTTTCTTCCTCTGTAGCCGAAATGCGTGATGCCGTCAGTTTGATGCGGATGCAAAATATAGATAGACTATTTTCATCACTGCCGCGTTTGATGCGCGATATCCAACAAGAGCTTGGCAAACCACTTGAGCTCCAGATAGAAGGCAGTGAGGTTGAAGTTGACCGTGAGATGGTAGAAGCATTGCGCGATCCATTGACTCATATCTTGCGTAATGCTGCCGATCACGGGATTGAAAGTGCCGACATACGCTTGGCTGCGGGCAAAGCCCGTGTCGGGCTGATCCGCATATCAGCTCGGCAATCAGGCAATCAAATCATGGTCGAAATATCCGATGACGGGCAAGGCATCGATCTTGAAAAGCTTGGTGTGCGGGCCGTTGCAGCACAATTAATATCTGCTTCTGATTGGCAAAAGCTACCTGAAAAGGCTCAGCTGCAGATGATCTTCACGCCTGGACTCTCTACAGCCGATCATATTAGTGCTATTTCAGGGCGCGGAGTGGGAATGGACGTCGTCCGAAATAATATCCAAGCCGTTGGAGGCACGATTGATCTGGAGAATTTTCCCGGACATGGCCTTAAAATGACGCTGCGTTTGCCACTTACCTTGTCAATTATTGCAGGACTTTCAGTACGTGCTGGCGATCAAATGTTCGGCATCTCACGCAATTCGGTTGTTGAGATTTTGTCTATATCAAATGCCAATGTCCAAATTGAACAAATAGGTAGTAAGCTGGTTGCATGTGTACGTGGAGAGCGCTTGCCCTATGCAAAGCTTGAGCAACTTCTTGATATAGTTGAAGTGAAGGCGGAGCATGACACCAGCCGTACGTTAATCGTCATCCGCCCGGCTGTCGGGACAACATATGTACTTGATGTTGCTGGTGTTCTCGACAATGAAGAGCTGGTTGTAAAGCCTGGCGCGCCTATTGTTATGGCAACCGGTCTTTATGCCGGAACATCCTTACCAGATAATGGTCGTCCGATTCTATTGCTTGATGCGAGCGGTATTGCAGGCGCAATCGGTATCGATCAGAAAGAACTTGATATAGCCAACCGTCATTTAGCGGATGAGGCAGAAGACGAGACGAGAGTTAAACGTCAATCTGCCCTATTGTTTACCTCCATAGAAGGTCGAAAACAGGCAATCCGATTGGCCGTAATTGACCGTATGGAAGATGTTGATGCGGCTCATATTAGCTATGTGGGCGGAAGATGGCGGGTAATAAAAGACGGCGAGCTTGTCGATCTGTTTGGTCTCGTCCAGTCTCCGAAGACCGGCTTGATAAAGGCGCTTCGTCTATCAGATGGGCAGAGTAGCAAATACCTTGCTGTCGATGATGTGCTTGATATCTTTACAATCGACGGAGAAATCACACCAAGTGCCCAACCAGAGATGCATGAGGGCATTGTTCATGCCTTTGATGAAGCGATTGAGCTGGTAAACGTATTCCAGTATTTTGAAGTATCGGGAAATATCCGTGCAGCGTCTACTAACAGGCCACTCTGCTTCATTGAATGTAGCGAAGATGCGCAGTGGGAGCGCCGCATATTGACACCGTTATTGGTGGCTTCTGGCTATGAAGTCAGCTTCGATCCACAAGATCATGCGCAGGCAGGTATTGTGCTTTGCCGTGAAACAGAAAACCAAAAACCGGAAACAAATGATGGACGGCTATTGCGCCTGCGCGATGAAAGCCACGTCGTCGATAATAGCGTGCCAAGCATCTACCGCTATGATCGTGTGGGGTTATTGTCTGCAATCGAACAAAAACTGTCAGGAGCAGCATGATGTCCGCACTTTATCTAATCGCGAAAATTGACGGCTCACGAGTTGCTATTGAAAGTGACCGGGTTGAATCTGTGGTTCATGTGAATGATGTAATCCCTGTTCCCAAGAGCAATTCAGCTGTTGCGGGGCTGTTTGCATTACGCAGCCGTGTACTAACCTTGATCGATAGCCAGGTTTTAGTGACGGGCAAGCGGCAGCCTGCTGTAAAGGGAGCTCTTGCGGTTATAGCTGAAATCGATGGATATGCGTTTGGATTATTGGTTGATAGTGTTGACGATGTTGTCCTGATTGACCCGCAAACAATAGAGACCAAGATCAATCCGGGCAAAGAATGGATGCCGTTAATAACCGGAATTGCCTCTGTAAGCGGGGATATGGTGATGATCTTGGATCCAGCACGGCTTGTTGGCGGACTTGACGCACTGGCTGCATAAAATAAGCATGAACTTATTTTATCAGATCGCCAAACATTAACCAGTCACTAAGCAGAGCACGCTATCACTGATATCAGGACTGACTTGAAAGTGGGTGGGGCATGAAAACCTGTTTAATCGTGGATGATAGCAAGGTGATCCGCAAAGTTGCGCGGCATATCCTTGAAACAATGAAATTTAATGTAGAGGAAGCCGCTGATGGTCAAGAAGCTCTAGATCACTGTAATGGTAACGAACCGGATGTGATACTACTAGACTGGAATATGCCGATTATGAGCGGAATGGATTTCCTTCGCGCCTATCGATCTGCATTTACCTCGCCATCGGCGAAAGTGATATTTTGCACAACGGAAAATGGCATAGGTCATATTCAGGCTGCTATTGCAGCAGGTGCTGACGAATATGTAATGAAACCTTTTGATCGCGAGACATTGGAAGCAAAGTTACAAATCGTTGGCTGTATGTGATCGGCGATAGAGCAAAGTGACAGCTATTCTTGGAAAAATCAGCAGCAATGTGCGAAAAAACAAATCTCCGATTAAGGTGATGCTGGTTGACGATAGTGTTGTTGCACGTTCGATTTTTGAACGAATTCTAACGCAATCTGGGGATGTAGAAATTGTTTATCAAGCCGAAGACAGCGATGCAGCGCTTCAGGCATTAAAAGAGCATGACGTGGACGTCATTCTGCTTGATATCGAAATGCCAAAGCGAACAGGGCTTGAAGCGTTGCCAGAGTTGATTTCCAAAGCGGGTGGCGCACGGATAATAATAGTATCCTCATTTGCAGAAGAAAATGGTCCGGCAGCTGTGCAGGCATTGGCGCTTGGGGCCTGCGATACACTAGCCAAACCGGGGCGCTCCGGGTTTTCCGGACGCTTTTCACAAATATTAATCGACAAAGTGGTTCGGCTCGGTCGTCCTGTGCAGCGCAAGAATGATATAGCTGTAAAAATGGAGCAGGATGCTGCTGCTTTCGATATTGGCACTCCTACTTGCATAGCTATCGGCGCTTCAACGGGAGGTATACCTGCAATTTTTCAGGTTATCAGCAACCTTGATCCGGCAATTACATGCCCGATATTTATTACTCAACATCTGCCTGAAGCATTTATGGCATTTTTCGCGCGGCAGCTTGCGGGCCAAACCAAGCGTACGGTTACAGTGGCTGAGCGCGGCGCAGAGGTTCTGCAAAACAATATCTATATCGCGCCAGGTAACGCACACTTAATATGCCGGAAAGCACGCGGCAAAATCTATATCGATCATCTCGATCATTATGCAGGCAGCCGTTATTGTCCGTCAGTTGATGCCATGTTTGCTTCGGTTGCTCAGGTTTATGGTGACAGCGGCCTCGCGATTGTTCTCAGTGGAATGGGCAATGACGGAGTGCAGGGTGCGCGCTTTTTAGCAGAAAAGAGAGCCAAGATTATCGTTCAAGACGAAGAGAGCTCTGTGGTATGGGGAATGCCTGGCGCTTTAGTCCGTGAAAGTTTAGCTTCCACAATCCTGACGCCAACTGCCATCGCAAAATTACTCTCCAAGGCAGACTCTTTATGAGCGAACCTGCTGACACTCGTGCGTATCAGACCTTGTCCGGCTTACTTGAAAAGCACACTGGGCAGGTATTGCTTTCAAACCGTCATTGGCGTGTTGATATGGCATTAAAGCCTGTGATGCGGCGCAATTCCATTCCTGATATTAGCACATTGGTTAGTTTGTTGACCAGCAATGCCGACACTGTTTTGACCCGCGAATGTGTGGAGGCGATGATTAATAACGAGACTTGCTTCTTCCGCGATCAGGCAAACTTTGCCCTTCTAACCGGTCCTTTGTTAGACTCAATCCGCGAGCAGCGCAGCAGCCAAAAGCGTATCCGCATCTGGTCATCAGCGTGCTCTACCGGGCAAGAGGCTTATTCATTAGCAATGGCAGTTGCCGAAAATGCCGAAAAATGGCGAGGCTGGACGGTGCAGATCATTGCAACTGATGTGTCCCACGGTGCTTTATCACAGGCAAAAGCAGGGCGGTACTCGCAGTTCGAAATACAGCGTGGACTGCCGGTTATGCTGATGCTCAAATATTTCAGCCAAGACGGCGAAGAATGGGTCGCAAAAGAAGACCTGCGGCGTAAGGTAACTTTTTCGGAACATAATATGTTGGAAGCACCGACCAGACTTGGCAAATTTGATCTGATCCTATGCCGCAATATGCTGATGTATTTGTGCGATACCAAACGTAAACAAGTACTCGATCAATTGGCAGGAGCCATTGCAGCTGACGGTTTGCTGGTTCTTGGCGCTGCTGAAACAGTTATTGGCCAGACAGAGAAGTTCCGATCTAGCCCTGAATTTCGCGGTTTTTACGAAACTGCAACACGCTCTGCAACAACGGCATTGATGCGCAAAACCGCCTAATTCTGACCCTAATAACTGCTGCATTGGCATATAGGCTCTGCTTGCCTATAGATGCGAAATGATCTGGTCACCTTCCCCCAATTACAGCGAGCGCGCACTGTCCATTAATACGCTTGTTCTGCATTATACCGGCATGAAAAGTGGTGCTGCTGCAATTGATTGGCTCGCTAATCCTGAATCGAAAGTGTCGGCGCATTACATTGTCGACGAAGACGGGCAGGTCGTACACATGGTCCGCGAGGAATACCGCGCGCAGCATGCGGGGCTTTCGTACTGGCGCGGTGTGACTGACAATAATAGCGCGAGTATCGGCATTGAGATCGTTAATCCAGGGCATGAATGGGGATATCGCCCTTTCCCCGAAGAACAGATGGATGCAGTGACTTTGCTGGTTACCGAACTTGTTCGCACATATAATATCGAGCCACGAAATGTAGTTGGCCACAGTGATATTGCGCCAGCCAGAAAACTTGATCCGGGAGAGCTTTTTGATTGGGAACGTTTGGCAAAGCTCGGGCTTGCTGTGCCGCGACCTAAGAAGAATCTTGTGGATCCGGAGTGGAGCGATGCTGCTTTTCTACTGGCGCTTGGTCGCTATGGCTATGGCATCGACGATGGGCGTGCATCAGTGGTTGCATTCCAGCGTCGGTTTCGTCCTGAAAACATCGAAGGCGTAATTGACGGGGAGTGCCGCGCTATACTTTGGAGCCTGCTCTTGGAATATGAAGGCGGGCCTGCTATGACTGTTTAGCCAGAGGGTCGGGCGACCGCCGTTGCGTTGTTTACTCTTTGGGGTAAACCGCACAAGGGAGGAAAGTCCGGGCTCCAGCGAGGAACGGTGCCGGGTAACGCCCGGCGAAGGTAACTTTAGGGACAGTGCCACAGAAATCATACCACCGGTTTTCGAACCGGTAAGGTCGAAACGGTGCGGTAAGAGCGCACCGCGTTGCTGGTAACAGCAATGGCATGGCAAACCCCACCGGGAGCAAAACCGAATAGGGACGGCATATGGGATCCTCCTCCCGGTCGTCCGGGTTGGTTGCTTGAGCGCCGCAGCAATGCGTCGCCTAGAGGAATGGTCGCACAGGGTGGATTCAAGGCAACTTGGTACATCTGGACAGAACCCGGCTTACAGACCCTCTGGCATTTTTCCTTTACCTTACGTTCGCGTCAAGGTTTACATGCCTTATCATTTGTGTTCTTTATCACTTAATAGAGATTTTTTTAGAGGGGAAAGCCTATGTCCATTGTTACCCGTGCCATGAATATGATCACCAATCCCAAAGCAGAGTGGGATGTTATCGCGAGTGAGCCTGCCTCTGTCGGCGGTTTGTTTACTAGCTATGCGATGATTTTGGCTTTGTTGCCAGTAATTGGAAGTGTAGTTTTCCTTGGTTTATTGGGGATGGGTGCTGGCGCATTGCCCGGCATGACAATGGGTATCGGCCTTGTTGGTGGTATGGCCGTTGTTGGCTATGTTATCGGTCTGGCATTGCTTTGGATCATGAGCTTCATCATCAACGCCATCACGCCAAGCTTCAACGGTAAGCAAGATATGACTCAGGCGACAAAGCTGATGATCCATGCAGCGACCCCGACATGGCTTGCCGGTTTGTTGGGTGGCATTCCGATTGTTGGCGCTCTTTTAGGCTTAGCAGCAATAGCTTATGTTGTTTACCTAATCTATCTCGGCGTCGGCCCTATACTGCAAATACCACAAGATAAGGTTGCTGGAATGACCGTGGTTACAGTTTTGATCTACATTGTTTTGTGGTTCGTTCTGACAATAGTGATTTCTGGCATTGTGATCGCTACTATTTTTAGCGGCGGCATGATGGCTGGTGCAATGGCCGGTGCATAATTTGCATTAAGACTATCTAGTATTTGGGCCATGCCGTCGCTAAGGGGACGACATGGCTCGTTCTTTTTCAACACCAAATAGCTGGGGTTTCCCACGTGAGCGTGGCTATGGCAGCTCGCGCGAAGCACAGCAGGTCCGTTTATGCGACCGTTATGGATGCAACCGTGCTGGCAATTGTCCTGCACCCAAATCCCCTAACAACCCTGATCGCTGGATGTTCTGTGAGGAACATGCGGGAGAATATAATCGTGGCTGGGATTATTTTGAGGGCCTAAGCAAAGAAGAAGCCGAACAGCGTGAGGCAGACGAGAAACGGGATTTCTCCGGCTTTAAGGAATCAGCGCATTACGGTTGGGCAGGGTCTGGCGATGGCAGCCGCAGTCGCGATGAGATGTTCGCGCTTGAAATACTCGGCCTTGAAACCGATGCAACATTTGATGATGCGAAAAAAGCGTGGCGTAAAATCGCTAAGGAAACGCACCCTGATGTAAAGCCCAACGATCCTGTCGCTGCCAAGGCATTTCAGGCGGGGCAGGCGGCCTATGACGTCCTGCGCATGGCCGAAGAACGCCGCGAATGGATGGGATGACCATCAAAAACCGCCTGTCGATGTTGCTAATCGTTTGCGCAATGGCTGTGCGGTTTATGGTCCCGGCTGGGTGGATGCCATCGGCAGAACGCAGCTTTGCCGTTACCGTTTGTACGGGCGTGAATATGTCGACCGTGTGGATCGATACAAAGGGTAAGATTCACAAGAGCGATCCGGCCAAACATGAATCCGCAGATCACGAACCCTGCGCCTTTGCCGGAATGGCAATGGCAGCAGATGCGCCTTCGTCCGTTACCGCATTGCCTGCTATATCACATATAAGCGATCGCTTAGTTGCAGCGACCATGCCGACAAGTATCGGCAAGGGTCTTGCCGCCCCGCCGCCGCCATCAACTGGACCACCTATTCTTAGCTGACACTTAACTCCGCAGAAATGCGGGTAAACCTGTTTGCAAAGGATAATATAATGTCAATAATTGAAAACGCGCATGGTCGCGCTGCTCTCTATCGCACAGTATGGCGCTGGCATTTTTATACCGGGCTGTTTGTGATGCCGTTTATTCTCATCTTGTCGATTACGAGTTCGATATATCTGTTCAAGCCCCAGATTGACCGGTGGGAAGAGCGAGGCTTTCTAGGGCTGTCTGACACCAATTCCGTGTCGTCCAATACCCAATTGAAAGCAGCGATGATGGCGTTTCCCGGCGCACAGTTTGAAAGCTATCGTTTGCCAGAGGTTGCAAGGGATGCAGCGATGATTACTCTTGCCCTTGACGATAGAACCAAGCGTCAGGTGTTTGTTTCACCGCAAGGTAAGATGCTAGGCAGTTTGGAGCCAGATGGCCGCGCATCTAATGTCGTAAGCGAAATACACGGCAGCTTGCTTGCTGGAAAGCAAGGTAGTTGGCTGGTTGAACTTGCCGGAAGCTGGGCGATTGTGATGGTGCTCACCGGGCTATATCTGTGGTGGCCGAGCGGTCGGTGTTTAGCAGGAGCGGTATGGCTAAGGTTATCTCTGGGAAAACGGGTATTTTGGCGGGATTTGCATGCCGTCACAGGATTCTGGGTGTCTGGCCTAACGCTTGTTTTGCTGGTTACGGCATTGCCATGGGCAGGGGTCTGGGGCGAAGCTTTCAAACAAGTGCGTACCCAGATGGCATGGATAAAGGACCGGCCTGACTGGAAAATTGGAGCAGGCAATGAACACGCCGAACATGATCACGCTGCAATGGTCCGGCAACAGGCATCGGGTATGCAAATGACAGGACTTGCTGATATAGTTGCTAAGGCGAAAGCAGAAAAAAGATTGCCATTTCCGGTAATGGTAATGCCACCCGGCGCACCCGAACGTTTTGGTCCATCAAACATGGCATGGACGGTGAAGACCGAGGCGCAGAACCGGCCACTTAATGTTACGATCACTTATGATATGGCAACGGGCAAAGAACTCTCGCGCAAAGGACAGGCGGATAAGCATCCGATTGACCGGGTGATAGCTTACGGCATTGCATGGCATGAAGGGCAGCTATTTGGCTGGATCAATCAACTGATCGGATTGCTGACGGCGATTGCGCTCATTATGTTAA
>JAYUPC010000155.1:0-2776 GCA_043760355.1 Sphingomonadales bacterium | reverse complement strand
TTTGACCGACGAAGAAACCGAACAGCTTATCTTTGCCGCTTTTATATTCAGCGACCTTGTCCTGATTGGCGGCGATAATTTTGGCGATTTCGGTTTCTATGGCACCTGTGTCGCTGGTTTGTTTCAGGCCTTTTTCTTCGACAATGTAAGATGCACTCTTCATTTCTCCTTGGGCCGCAGTTTCCAGCATGATTTCGAACACCTGCTTGGCGATACTACCAGAAATGGTGCCGTCGGCCACTAATCCCAAGAGTTCGGCGGCTTGCGCGGGGTTTACCGGGCTTTCATCAAGTGACTTGCCGAGTTTATTGAGCGCGCCGAACAGTTCGGACATCAGCCAGTTCGATGCCTGTTTGGGCTCAACTCCCTGTGCGAGCAAGTCTTCAAACCATTCAGCAGTTTCGTGTTCGGCCGTAAGAACAGCAGCATTATAAGCGGACAAACCCAATTCCGTTTCATACCGTTTGCGCTTGGCATCTGGCAGTTCGGGGAGTGACACGCGGCATTCCTCAAGGAAAGCATCATCCAGATCGACCGGCAACAAATCGGGGTCGGGGAAATAGCGATAGTCATGCGCGTCTTCTTTTGAGCGCATAGCCCGGGTTTCGCCTTTATTGGCGTCGAACAGACGGGTTTCCTGAACGATTGCACCGCCGCCCTCCAGCACATCAACCTGACGTTGTGCTTCATATTCAATAGTTTGCATCAGGAAGCGGATCGAGTTTACATTCTTCGTCTCGGTTCGCGTACCAAGTTCACCGCCGGGTTTGCGCACACTGACATTCACATCAGCGCGCATTGACCCTTGTTCCATATTGCCATCACAGCTGCCGACATAACGGAGAATTGATCGTAGCTTTTTGACATAAGCCCCTGCTTCAGCTGGCGAGCGCATATCGGGCTTAGAAACAATTTCCATCAGAGCCACGCCGCAACGGTTCAAATCAACATAGCTCATCGTCGGATGCTGATCGTGCATTAATTTTCCTGCATCCTGTTCGACATGGATGCGCTCGATCCCGATTTTCTTGACCGCGCTGTCGGGGTCTTTCTCGTTCAGCGTTACCTCGATTTCGCCCTCTCCCACAATCGGGTGATACAGCTGCGAAATCTGGTATCCTTGCGGCAAATCAGCGTAGAAATAGTTTTTCCGATCAAACCGCGACCATTTGTTGATCTGCGCACCCACCGCCATGCCAGTGCGCACGGCCTGTCGAATGCACTCACGGTTCACCACAGGCAGCATCCCCGGCATCGCCGCATCGATCAGCGATACATGCGCATTGGGCTCCCCACCAAACGCCGCCGATGCGCCAGAGAACAGCTTGGACGCGCTCGTCACCTGCGCATGAACCTCAAGGCCAATCACGACCTCCCATTCGCCGGTGTTGCCTTGGATACGGTATGTTGATTCAGTCATGGTCGTCTTTCATGGGAGAAATTAGCGGAACGTTGGGGAAGTAGGCGCGATAGAAGCGCGGGTCACGGGTCAAGATAGTGGCACCGAGGGTCTGGGCATGACCGCCGATCAGGAAATCAGCAATAATGGATTTGGCAATTTCAGGATCAGCTTTACGCAAGCGCCGATGTTGCCGGAATGCACAGCCACCGGCGAATGCGGCTTCGTTTGATAGATCGAAATAGCTTGGCTGGAGCGGAGCGATCCAATTCACGAACGCATCCAGCGACGAAAAAATAGGGGCAACTTCAGCGACGATGATCTGGTTTAGCGCGACCCGGCCTTGGAGGCTTGCTTCATCCAGCGCGTAACGTGACCAGCAGGTCCATTTTGTGTCATTTGCAGATATATCGATCAGCACATTTGAATCGACTAGAATCACGGCTCAAAATCGCCCCGCAACTCGCGCATATAATCGTCGGTCGACATTCCAAGGTCGATGACACCAGTCATCGCGTCAAGCGCAGCTCGAATCCGCGCTCGGCGCTGCTCCACTGTCTCAGCTGCCGGTTCGTCACCCTTGGCTATAGTAAAGCGGCCATCCGGTTCACGATCAAAGCGCACGAGATCGCCTGGCTTGACGCCCAATTCATCGCGCACATCCTTAGGGATAGTTACCTGAGCTTTAGAGGTTAGTTTATGTTGAATACTCATATATCGGTATTACTCTTTTTTGGTAATACCGTCAAGGTCGACTACGACCTCCAATTCGCCAGTTTCGCCTTGGATGCGGCATGTTGATTCAGTCACTTCTAGTCTAACTCAAATAGTGGCTGTAAAAGTAAAAGCACAAAAAGCCGACAACCGTTGCTATGATTAGATACTTGAACAGCCGAATTACAAATTTTTCATAGCTTTCGTCGCCAAATTTTGCTCGCAAAAGAACTATGCCGCCCAGTACCAAAACAGCAACGAAACGCCACTCACCACCACTTCTCAGCCTCCGCTACAAACCCAGCTCGTTCCTCAATCGCAAGTCCAGCATTCAAAACGCCCTGTTCATCTAGCGCCTTGCCTACGATTTGCATGCCCAGCGGCAAGCCGTCCTTAGACAAGCCACCCGGCACTGACATCGCGGGCAATCCAGCGAGCGAGGCGGGCACGGCGAACACATCGTTCAAATACATCGACAACGGATCGCTGGACTTCTCTCCCAAACCAAAAGCTGCACTGGGTGCGGTGGGTGCTAGGATCAGGTCACAGACACCCCATGCCAGATCGAAATCGCGTGCGATGAGCGCCCTTACCTTCTGTGCTTGCGTATAATAGGCATCGTAGAAACCGGCGCTCAGCACATAGGTGCCGATCATGATCCGC
>JAYUPC010000154.1:0-7878 GCA_043760355.1 Sphingomonadales bacterium | reverse complement strand
CCACACCCGCTATGACCGATGCGCACACACCTTCATGTCCGCCATCTGCATCGCTGCAACCATAATCTTCTGGATCAATCAATGAGTCCTGAGCCTAGATCGTGACCTAATAACTTCGGCCGCCTTATTCCACTTCGATCAGGGCGAGCGTTGCATCGGGATCGGCGATGCCCATCAAACGCCTCATCGCAAGCCGGGCGAGCCTTTGTACCTCGGTTTTACGGCGTGCGGCGGCGAGTGGAACAAGGGCGGCCGGGCGGGCGATTTCAGCGTCATATGCGTCGGCAATAATCAAGCCTGTTCGTTCGGGCAGAAAACCATCGCCTTCTAGCGGTTTCCAGTCAAAACCCGCTGGCACTGCCCAGAAATATCGGTCGCAATATTCCAGATACTCGGTCCATTTCTGATCACCGAGCAAATCGGCGCGAGAACATTTGATCTCGACAATGATAATCTCGCCCTTGGCATTAATCCCCATAAGGTCGGCACGGCGGTTGTTACGCAGCGTAACCTCGCTCTGCACCATGATCTGATGTCGCAAAAATAGCCGCGATACACCGCGCGCAATGGCGGCGGCGTTATTATCTTGCGCCGTATTGGCATCATTAATTTTTGATATCGTCCCCATTCAGCGACAATAGAACGTATTAAGAACAAAATAAAGGCCCCTTAAAGGAGCCTCTATTTATTTTACATTTTCGTTGGCTTTCATCAAAGCAACAATAGCTGGGTCAACGATAGAAAATATGATTGTCTATCGTACCCAGCCGCGTCAAACGCCAACGCGGCGATACACGACGGGCATGGAAGAAAAGAGCACCTTCAACAGAGCTTTTCCATGAACCATCAAGGGCAATTTTGCTGATCGCGATGGCATTGCGCCAGTTTTGGCTGCCTTTGTCGATATTGGGCATGGCGTTACCGCGCACAAAGGAAAACTGGCTTTTCTGGAACACTACGCCACAGAGCGAGCCGGGGAAGCGTCCCGATTTTGCGCGTGCCATAACCACACGGGCAACGGCCAGCTGGCCAGAAAGCGATTCGCCCTTTGATTCGAAATATACGGCACCTGCAAGGCAATTGGCTTGCGCATCAAGAACGCCGCCTGTTTCCTGTTTGCGCACCAATTCGGCAAGCGATGATGCACTAATCCTGGCAATATCGGTTTTTTTGTCAGGAACTGCGTCCAAATCAGGAGCATCTAATTTAAGAAATTGGGTTTTTTCTTCGCCTGTGCCCGGAGCGAAAATAACATCGCCCTGCTTGTTAACTGTCATCGACGCCGTGGTCGATTTGGTAAGTGTGGCATTTTCCTGATCAGTAGCAAGTGTTGCTTCATCAATCTGGATAGTGTCGGCCTTAAGGACCGTGTCATTTTGGTTTGAACCAAAAGCAAAACCTGCATCAGCCGAAATACCAGCTGCTATCAGGGTAACAGAAAGGACCACGAATGTCGCAGCCTTGGGAAACTTAATCATTTTTCATACTATTATGCGGCGGCACTATCAAAAAAGAAGGTGTCAGAACTATGGTTCTTTGACGTTTCTCAATGTCCTTTGCATCCGACTTGCGTGTTTACCGCGAACACCCCATTTGTAATCCGCGTTGGCAACCTTCGCTACTTGTTAAGTTGCCGTTTATGGTGCAGCGCAATAAAGTCAACAATTCTGACCTAAATATCCGGTGAGCCGTTCCTGTTCTGCGACGTCCAGTTCCAATATCCAGATATCAGGATCGCGTGCAACGCGACGTGCGCAGTAATCAGTGATTTCTTGTTGTGAATCCGTAGTTTCGCTGCTTGCTACTTGCCACAGAGATGGACCATCGAGTGCAGGGAAACGCTCATAAAGCCGCGGGTTCTGGCCTCGAATAAGCCCAATTAACAATATTGCTCCCGATGTTGCATCACCTTTACGGATGACCGTGGCAAAATCGCCGCCAGCATTTGTGATCCTGATAAAAGCCGCAACCTCGACATGTGTTGATAGGCGTGGTTCAGCCACGAATTGAACCGTTATCAGGCCCAATATCAGGCAGCGTCGCGTTCTTCGGTAAGTACTAGCAACGCATAAATCGCATCTGCATCCGCCGCACCGCGCAATTGAGCGCAGGATTTTTCATCCCGGAACATGCGCGATACCTCTGCGAGTGCGCGCAGATGGGATGCGCCATCATTTGCTGGCGAAATCAGGCCAAAGACCAGATCAACCGGCACATCATCGACAGCTTCGTAATCCACAGGCTTATCAAGTCGCAGGAAAACACCAATCGGCGCATCTATGCCCATGATCTTACAATGCGGAATCGCGGTGCCGCCACCAAAGCCAGTGGGGCCCAAACGTTCACGTTCTTCTAAGCCATCCAGGACGGCGCGGGCATCAATGCCATAACTTTTTGCAGCAAGCTCTGCCAACTGCGTGAGTAATGCCGATTTACCCGAACATTGGATGTTCGTTGCTACGGCGCCGTCGACGAGACGGGAAGAAATTCGAATCATTATCTTTACCATTGCGACCGGTATGAACCGGAGAAGCAAGCCCCAAATCTATGTTTAACCTTGCGATTATTTGAAACCTTGGCCGAATTCTAAGGTGCTGATTTCGGTTCAACCCACCCGATCGTGCCATCTTCGCGGCGGTAAACCATATTATGGCGGCCAGTGCCAGTGTTTTTGAACAAAAGTGCCGGGGTATTGCGTAAGTCCATTAACATAACGGCGTCCGATACATTGGATTCAGGGATGTCGACCGCCATCTCTGCGACGATCAAGGGTGCTGTTGGTTCAGCCTCTTCCTTGTCATACGTAGAATCAAATACGGTGTAAGCGGCTTCTTCCTGCTTTAAGGCATATGCTGCCTGACTATGATGGTCCTGCAAGCGGCGCATATAACGGCGCAGCTGTTTTTCAATTTTTTCAGCGGCACTATCAAAGGCAATATGTGCAGTCGTCGCTTCACTGCGCCCTTTCAGAACAACGCCTTGCATCACATGGGCAACAATATCGCAGGAAAAATGGTCATGCGGACTTCGCCCGAAGGTCGCGTTGGCAGAAAGCGCGCGTGAAAAATATTTGTCCGCAACCGCAGATAACCGCGTCTCCACATGGGTTTGCAATGCCTCGCCTGTTTCTACCTGATGACCTGAAACCCGGATATCCATTGCATTTCTCCTTGTTTAACTGTGGTATTTAGTTTCGGCTAAAAGCCGAGGTTGTTCTGGTTAGATGTTAGACATCGTTCCAAAGCGCGTTTTCTATTTTGGCAATAAAGGCAGTGTGGCGTTCTAGATCGACAGCACTGGCAGCGTGCGGGCGGGCAGGTCGGAAGTTCCGTTGCTTCTGCGACATATTGGCGGAAAATGTAGGTTCAGCTTCGCCCGATGCACCCTCATCAACCAGACCAAGCCCGATCTGCCGACCGCCGGTGAGTTCAATATAGAGGTGCGCGAGCAGTTCGGCATCGAGCAAAGCGCCGTGCTTAACGCGGTGGCTGCGATCAATGCCGTAGCGTGTGCACAGCGCATCGAGCGACATTTTGCTACCGGGATGACGGACTTTGGCAATCGCAATCGTATCGATCATCCGGCCCATATCAATCGCACTCCGGTCGCAGCGGGAAAGTTCGCTATTGAGAAAGCCGAAATCAAACGGTGCGTTATGCGCAACCAGCGGACTGTCACCTAGGAAATCGAGAAGCTCACCCGCCTTTTGCGCAAATACCGGCTTATCCGACAGAAACCGGTCAGACAGGCCATGCACTGCTTCAGCAGCAGAGGGCATAGTACGTGACGGATTAAAATAGCAGTGGAAGGTTTCGCCGGTCATCACCCGGCCAATCATTTCGATGCATCCGATCTCTACCATCCGGTCATCTCCTTGATGATCAAAGCCCGTGGTTTCTGTATCGAATATAATCTCGCGCATTCTGTTATTGAATATTGGCTTATTAATCCAGATGCGCAAGAGGGCTGCGCAGCAAACGGACAAGTTTTTGTATATTTGCGCTCGTTTGCGCCAAACTTGTGCCGGTATCGATCACGTGATCGGCGTGTGCGCGCTTTTCTTCATCGGGCATTTGCAGTTTCAGGATGTTTTCAAATTTCGACTCGGTCATTCCTGGCCGCGCCAAAACCCGCATGCGCTGAACATCGGCAGGTGCAGATACCACAACAGTCACATCGACATTTTTTGCGCCGTCTTTTTCAAACAATAAAGGGATATCAAACACGACAAGATCATCACGGGCATGCGTCTCCAGAAACGCCGCACGCTCGATAGCAACCACAGGATGAATAATCGATTCGAGCTTTGCGAGTTGATCTCTGTCATGCAACACCATCGCCCCGAGTGCGGCACGGTCGACGCCATGCGGACCTGTCGAGCCCGAAAAAGCCGACTCGATTTGCGGCAGCAGCGCGCCTCCGGGCCCTTGTAGAGCGTGGACAGTCGCATCGGCATCAAATACCGGGACACCTATATCTTCAAACATCTTTGCCACCGCAGATTTTCCCATTCCGATAGAACCGGTGAGACCGATGATGACAGGACGTCTGGATCGGGTCATTTAATGAGCCTGGCGCGCAGTTCGTCCTCGCAATCGGCTGGCGGTGCCTGTCCATAGAATAATTCAAACGCCAAAGCAGCTTGACCGATGAGCATGTCGAGGCCGTCAACAGTATCCAGATTAAGGCTACGCGCCTGTTTGAGCAAAGCGGTTTCCAGTGGCGCATAAACGATATCATAAACCAATGCGTCACCGGGCAATGGCGACAAGTCTATTTCAAGGCGCGGTTGACCCACCATACCAAGCGAGCTGGTATTCACGAGAAGCTGCGCTTGCGGCAGCTTGGTATCGATCGGCAATACGCGGCCTTTCAACCCGAATTGCGCCAGTAAGCCAGCCGCCTTCAATCCGTTCCGCGCCAGCAAAACCACATCTCCGATATCGGCCTGTGCCAATGCAAACAGGATCGCCCGCGCTGCGCCACCCGATCCAATCACAATTGCTGTTGCGCCTGCCAGTTCCAGATCGGCAATCGGCAAATAAAATCCACCTGCGTCGGTGTTGGTGCCAATCAATTCCCCGTCACGGCTGAGAAACACCGTATTGATCGCGCCAATCGAAGATCGTACGTCGCCAGGATCTCCCACATATTCCAGCGCCGCTATTTTATGCGGAATAGTAATATTGCACCCTCGCCACTCCGCATCTTTACGTCGCTGAGTGAAATAATCTTCAAGATCATCCGGAACGATGTGACAAGCTCTGTACTCTGCCACGATCCCGAGTTTCTCTAACCAAAATCCATGAATCATCGGGGATTTTGAATGCTTGATTGGATCACCAATAACTTCTGCGTAAGGTATCATGACGTCAATATCCCCCGTACGCGCAGAAACCCAAGTATCGGCAGAAGCGGCATTCCAATCACGGCAAATTGGCTCCCTTCGACCTGTTCAAACAATTGCGCACCTTCCGCTTCTATCCGGTAACAACCGACGCAGTGTTGTATCTCGCCCCAATACATTCCAACATATTCATCAATAAAGGCATCACTCAAAGTGCGCATATTCATTTTGGCACTTTCAATCTGGCGCCATACCGGCTTTCCTGCTTCACAAATCACAGCAGCACTGATTAGCTTGTGGGTAAGCCCCGATAGCGCACGCAACTGCACTTTGGCTTCATCTTTATTTTCTGGTTTTCCTAACAAACGGCCATCGGCCATTGATAATATCTGGTCCGATCCAATCACGAGATCACCGGGATTTTTGCGCGACACCTTTAATGCTTTAGCCTCTGCAAGCGAATCGGCAATATCGCGCGGCTTTGCAGCTTCTGCAAACATAGCTGCCTTAATGCTGACTTCATCCACCGATGCAGGTACTGCTGTTACCGTTACCCCTGCATTTTCGAGCATCGCCAACCGTGCGCTACTTTTGGAGGCCAGCAAGACATTTTGTGTCATGCTTCTGCCGCCACGCGTTCATTAACGAAGTTGATGATGGCAGCGGCTGATTCTTCAATTGACCGCCGCGTTACATCAAGCACTGGCCAGGCATTATCGGCAAACATTCGCCGTGCGTAAGCGACCTCTGCCTTAACCTTTTCCCCGTCAACATAATCGGTATCAGGTGCCTGATTAAGCGAGAGCAAGCGGTTTCGCCTTACTTGAATTAACCGCTCTGCACTTGTTATAAGGCCGACCACCAGAGGATGCTTCAGCGAATACAGACTTACAGGTGGCGGCGATTCCGGTACAATGGGAATATTCGCGGTCTTATAACCTCGATTTGCAAGATATATGCTCGTTGGCGTCTTCGATGTCCGCGATACCCCGGCAAGCACAATATCGGCTTCTTCCCAGTTTTGCGCATTGATGCCGTCATCATGGGCAATCGTGAACTGGATAGCCTCAACCCGGGCGAAATAAGCTTCGTCCATCAAATGCTGTCGGCCCGGGCGGGCTTGGGCTTGTTGACCAAGCATATTGGAAAAAGCATCGGTAACCGTATCAAGTGCCGCCACCGCCGGCAGCCCTAACAACCGGCACCGGTTCTCCAACTTCACTCTTGTATCGCGGTTCACAAGAGTAAACAGCACCAACCCCGGATTGGCCGTAATATCGATTAAAATCCGGTCCAGATGGCTTTCAGAACGCACCATTGGCCAGAAATGCTTGACGACTTCGTCCGCGCCGTCAAACTGGGCAAGGGCTGCTTTAGCAATATTTTCGAGAGTCTCGCCCGTGGAGTCGGAAAGCAGATGGAGATGATAGCGCGATGTCATGGCACAGTCCTGTGATTTGCATGGGGATAAATCAAGGGACAAAAATCACGATGCCATTTCATTCCCGTTACCCCAGATACAATGCTGGATTCGGACACAGGCTATCAACAGGCACTTCTGCCTATCCACAGGGTGTGAATAACGGGGATGGCCGAAATCGAATCGCGAGCCCAGCTGTGTCAAGCAAACTCTGCTCTGTTGGCAAACCTTAGAAAACCTCTTAGAGCGCCGATCTATCAACACTACATCATCTATCATCATTCTTTTATATTAAATATATTATGATTGGATCAGGTCCGTAATGTCAGCGCTCGTGAACAAGAAACTGCTCAATGTCTTAAGGGGCAATCAGGAACGTATTCCCCCGATCTGGCTTATGCGTCAGGCTGGCCGCTATTTGCCCGAATACAGGGCGCTGAGAGCTGATAAGGGTGGTTTCCTTGCCTTGGCCTATGATAGCGACGCTGCCTCTGAGATCACGTTACAGCCGGTCAAGCGCTTTGGTTTTGACGGTGCGATTTTGTTTTCCGACATTTTGGTGATCCCGCACGCCATGGGGCAGGATCTGTGGTTCGAAACAGGGGAAGGACCACGGCTTGCACCGCGATTGGCTGAAACCAGGCTAGAACATTTCGTACCTGCATTGCACAGGCTTGATCCGGTGTTTGAAACGGTTCGCAAAGCAGCCGCCACACTTCCTGTTGAAACCACATTTCTGGGGTTTGCCGGAAGCCCGTGGACTGTAGCGACGTACATGGTGAATGGTCAGGGCAGCAAGGATCAGGCCGAAACACGGCGAATGGCACACAGTGAACCCGAACGGTTTGGCGCGTTAATTGATGCCATTATTAATGCTACTGTCGATTATCTCTCCAAACAAATTATAGCAGGAGTGGATGCGGTACAGTTGTTTGACAGTTGGGCTGGATCGCTTAGCCCGGTGCAATTTGAAAAATGGGTGATTGCACCAAATGCCAAAATCGTGAGCGCACTTAAGGCGCGTCACCCCGATACCCCGATTATTGGCTTTCCCAAGGGGGCCGGTGGTAAGCTGGCGGCATATGCCCGCGAAACCGGGATTGATGCTCTG
>JAYUPC010000153.1:0-60480 GCA_043760355.1 Sphingomonadales bacterium | reverse complement strand
GCTCGCCAGTGTACGCCAACCCTGGATCGATGCCGCCATACTGGCGCGTGATGCGTGGTTCGGGGGAAAGGTGGCGGCGTGAGGACGTGTTGGAATGGCTAAGGCGGTGCTGGCTTTTGGTTCATAAAAGCAAATAAGACAAAAAGGTAAAAAGGAAGAAGATGATGCAATCAGACGCTCATCCCATTTTATCTTTTTTCCTTTTTGTCTTTTTTGAACCGAGGCACAGGGCTGATATCGCGTGAAACCAAATGGCACAAATGGCACAAATGTCGCTGCATGGAGCAACGTCGGTAGGATCAGATAGCTATTTCCTTGCTTCTTCTTAGAAGAGACAAGAGGGTAAGTTGCATCTATTCATCCATTGTTCATCATGCTATATATAGCCAAAGCGTGTAAATTTATCGACGAACCGTTTCATTGAGAGGGATTTCAAATATGACTTCTGAACGTTCACCGGGTTTCAAACTCTTTCTGGCGGGGCTTATTGGCATCGTCCTGGTCGTTCCCTTGATGATGATTTATGCCCTTGTGTGGGATCGGCAAAGCCAGTCCGAAACCGCGCAAAACTCGATTGCGTCGGGTTGGGGCGGGGAGCAGACGATTGTCGGGCCTGTGCTGGTCATCCCCTATCAAGCCGAAAGCGTTGAGACTGTGACCGAGAACGGTAAGGAAGTTACGCGGTCAGTAACGGTGACGAAGGAGCTGTTTTTGTCCCCTGAAACCAATAATATCCAGACCGATTTGAAGCCACAAAGGCTCAAAAAATCGATCTATGAAAGCGTACTCTATGACGCGGTGAATACCGGAACTGCGCGATTTGCGTTGCCCGATGATTTTGCCCGTTACGGCATTCCTCTGGGTGCGCTTCGCCTTGGCGGGGCCGAGCTGCGTTTTGGCGTCAAAGACGCGCGCGGGTTACAGGCGAACAGCAAGGTTAGTATCGCAGGCAAGACCTTGGAATTGCAACCCGGCAAGGGATTGGCGGCATCAAACGGCTCGGGTTTTTTCACCTTTGTCGATTGGGATACCAAATCGCCGTTAACCGTGGATTACAGTTACGGTATTCGCGGGAACAAGAAACTGACAATGGTGCCGCGTGCAGGCCAAACCGATTGGTCGGTCAAATCGATCTGGCCAAGCCCGAGTTTTGAAGGCGATTTCCTGCCCGTTAAGCGCGAAGTAAAATCTACCGGTTTTACCTCCAAACATGCAGTCACCAATTTGGCACTGGGTCAGGCGATAGTCATGACCGACGATCCTGCTGCGCCGCAAATGGTTGAGGGTGATAAATATGCAATGGCATCGGTTTCGACAGCTTCGGGATCACCGAGTGTCAGCCAGGCGGCAACGATTGGCCTGATTGAGCCGGTTAATCTCTACAGCCAGGTCGACCGTTCGGTAAAATACGGCTTCATGTTCATCGGTTTTACCTTCCTCGCGTTTCTGATGTTTGATGTAATTGCAGGGGCAAAGGTTGCGGCGGCGGAATATCTGTTGACCGGGGCTGGACTGGTGCTGTTCTTCATCTTGCTGCTTGCCTTTGCCGAAGTGGTTGGCTTTATGTGGGCGTATCTGATCGCGGCGGGTGCGATCATCGGCTTGTTGACCGCGTATTCGGCCGCTGTGCTGAAAAGCTGGCTTCGGGCGCGGGTGATCGGGGGATTGCTGACCGGATTATATGCGACGCTGTATGTGTTGCTAAACCTTGAAGCGTATTCGCTGATTATCGGATCGCTGTTGCTCTTTGTAGCCCTCGCCGTTGTGATGTGGGCGACGCGGATGATTGATTGGTCGGCGGGGCGTAGTGATAAAGGTGACGGGCAGGAAGCGCCTCCAGCCCCCAAGCCTGCACCTAAAGCTGCCGCGCGGAAGACCGCCAGCGTAACATCGACGAGTTGAGTTCAGCGACGGATCGGACGCCCATGAGTTTCATGTCGCGTTCGATCTCGTCGTGCAGCTTGCCGAGTATGCGCTGGACGCCGGCTTCACCCGCTGCGGCCAATGCATAGAGATAAAGCCGTCCGCCAGAGCACGCCGTTGCTCCGGCGGATAGTGCTTTAAGAACATGGCTACCGCGCCAGATGCCGCCGTCGCAGATGATGTCTATCTGTCCCCCGACCGCACCCGCAATTTCGGAAATCTGGTCAAAAGGAGACCTGCCGCCGTCAAGCTGACGCCCGCCATGGTTCGATATCATGATTGCGGTTGCGCCGATATCAACGGCGCGCTTGGCATCTTCAACCGACATAATGCCCTTTAGGCAAAAATGCCCACCCCAATCAGACCGGACCTTTTCGGCCATTTTCCAGTCCATGTTCGGGTCAAGCATTGTGTTGAAATAATCCGCAACCGATACCGCCACATTGGTACCCGCATCGACATGGGTTTGCAGATTGGGCAGGGCAAACTTATCCCGCAACAGATAATTGGCAACCCAGCCGGGATGGGCGGCATAGCTGAGTACCGAAGCAGGGGTGAAGCGCGGCGGGGAGGTAAAACCGCTGCGCAAACACCGCTCACGATTGCCCGAAACGATGGTATCAACCGTAAGCGCAATCGCATCGAACTTCGCCGCCTTACACCGTTCGATCATCGATTGGTTGAGGCCTTTATCCTTATGGATATAAAGCTGGAAGAGTTTGGGGGTCTTTATTGTTTCGCCGATTTCCTCGATACTGACCGTGGCGAGCGAAGATATCCCGAACCATGTGTTGAAACGCTGCGCCACTTGCGCCACCGCCCGTTCACCCTGCCAATGGAACAGGCGTTGCAGCGCAGTCGGGGAGAGCATCAGCGGCATAGCGATGCGCTGACCCATCACTGTCACGCCCATGTCGATATCTGCAACCCCGGCAAGGACACTGGGCACAAGATCACAGTCATCAAAGGCTGAAGTGTTCCGTTCCTTCGTCCGTTCATCATCGGCCGCACCGTCAATATAGTCGAAGATCGGCGAAGGCAGGCGTGCCTTGGCTAGTTTGCGAAAATCATCAACATTATGGCAATCGGTTAAACGCAATTGGGATCACGAAATCTAGCACGCATTGGGATCACCCGTCTGTAATCCACGTTTAAGCGCAGCCATTCGCTGTGCAGATGTACCGTGAGTGAACATACTTTCCACCGGACGCTGCCCGGATTGGCGCATTAACGTATCGTCGCCAATCGAGTTAGCGGCGGTCATGCCTTCTTCAAAATCGCCCGGTTCAATACGGTCTGCATTTTTGGCGGCCCAAACTCCTGCATAGCAATCGGCTTGTAACTCCATCGCAACCTGCATCCGGTTGCCATCCTCTTTGCTGGCGCGCTGTTGAGCGGTGCGGATTTTATCGGCTGTACCTGTCAGGTTCTGGATATGATGACCAACTTCATGCGCAATCACATAAGCCCGAGCAAAATCGCCGCCCGCGCCCAGCTGCTGTTCCATCTGCCGGAAGAATGCTGTGTCAAGATAGACACCGTTATCGCTAGGGCAATAAAAAGGCCCCATTGCCGATTGCGCCGCACCACACCCCGATTGACCTTTGTTATTATAGAAAACGAGTGTCGGGCGTTGATAGCCTTGCAATATACTGCCCCATGTTTTGTCGAGTGAAGATAGGGTATTGCATGCCTCTTTGCTGCCTGCGTCGATGTTGCAGCTTGATGCTACATCGGTTCCTGCCTGCCCGGCCGTGTTCTGTCCGGTTGACCCAACATTGCCCAATTGCATACCGCCGCTGGAAAAGAAGAAATAGCCGACTACTGCTAATATTGCGAGGGTCCAGCAGCCCATACGCCGTCCAAGTAGCATGGGCAAAAGTCCAAAGAGGAGCGAAGCGATCCCGCCACCGCCAAAACCGCCGCCGCTGCCGAAATTTCCGCCGCGTTGGTCCTGAACTTGAATGCCATCATCAAAATCATCAAGACGCATTGCGATTTCCTCTGTCTCTTATGCCCTAAATCCGCACAAAACCGTGCAAGTTCACACCCGATTTAATATTTTGACACAATCAGTATAATTTATCCTTGATAGCGATTTGGGCTATCACCAATGTTCCACTATTATTGGCTTATAAAATCCTACATTACAAGCAATGCCATAGGCCCCATTCTTTATTTTGAAAGGTCGAGTAACATGTTCCTTAAAGGTAAAACTGCACTTATCACCGGATCAACATCGGGAATTGGACTCGGCTATGCAAGGGCGCTTGCATCCCAAGGTGCTGCCGTGATGATTAACGGCTTTGGCGATGCTGCTGAGATCGCAGGTTATGTTGCCGAGCTTGGCGAGACAAGCGGGACCAAGGCGGCGCATTCGGATGCTGATATGACAAGGCCAGCCGAGATCCGGGCGATGGTTGCCGATTGCACAGCGCAACTGGGCGCGCCCGATATTTTGATCAACAATGCCGGTATCCAGCATGTCGCGCCAGTGGATGAATTTCCCGTGGAGAAATGGGATGCGATCATTGCGATCATTCTATCCTCCACCTTCCACGCCACGGCTGCGGCACTTCCGGCGATGAAAGAGAGGGGATGGGGGCGGATTATCAACACGGGGTCAATGCACAGCCTTGTCGCAAGTCCTTTCAAAAGCGCATATAATGCCGCCAAACACGGCGTTGCTGGTTTCAGCAAGACCGTCGCGCTTGAGGTCGCGACCTTGGGGATCACCTGTAACACTATCAGCCCGGGTTATGTCTGGACGCCACTCGTCGAGAACCAGATACCGGGTACGATGAAGGCACGCGGCCTGACACGTAAGCAAGTGATAGATGATGTCCTGCTCGCCAATCAACCACAGAAGAAATTTGTGACGATTGAACAGGTAGCCGCATTTGCCCTGTTCTTGTGCCGCGATGAGGCGAGTGCGATTACCGGCGCTAACCTGTCGGTTGATGGCGGGTGGACTGCGCAATGAGGGGGTTCCTCGTTTTAGCTTTTGTGCTGACCATGCCTTCATCAGTCATGGCCGTGAAAAGCAGCGATGCTGAGAAAACGCCCTGGAAATTGATGGCGACGCAGAAAGATGTCGAACGACTGACCAATTGGAAAGCCGCGTTTGAACAGGCGCGCCAAGAGACTGTTGCCGCAGGCTATGCCGCCGATATCGAAAAAGGTGGAGATTTATTCAAAACTGATGCCGCAAAACCCAATTCGCAGCTTCCCGCCGGTTTCTATAATTGCAGCGTAACCAAGCTTGGCGGACCTTTTGTCCAGTTCGTTCAATATCCCGTATTCCGGTGCCAGGTCACATTTGAAGGCGGACGTCGGCAGTTTGTGAAGCTTTCAGGATCGCAGCGGCCCGTTGGCTATATGTATAAAAAAGATAGCAAACAAAGCGTGTTCCTTGGCACGATTGTACTGGGTGACGAAGCAAAGCTTGTGACTTATGGGCAAGATGAGGACCGCAACGAAGCCGGATTGGTCGAACGAATTGGAACGAAACGCTGGCGGATTTTATTTCCGTTTCCGCATTATGAATCGACAATGGATGTGATTGATCTGACGCCGGTTAAGTGACATGCTGTTGCATGAAGTTGGGGAGTATAAAATGAGAAGCATGACCTTTTTTGTGGCAAGCGCTTTGCTTGCAACCTCTGCACACGCCAATCCGCTGCGCGATGCGATTGCCAAGGATATGCCGTCACTCATGACGTTGTATCGCGATCTCCACAGTAATCCTGAGCTGAGTTTTCAGGAGTTCAAAACCTCGGCCAAACTTGCCGCAGAGGCAAAGCGGCTTGGATTTGAAGTCACTGAAAAGGTCGGTCAAACTGGCGTGGTTGCGGTGCTGAAAAATGGCGCAGGACCAACGGTTCTGATCCGCGCCGATATGGACGGGCTTCCCGTGATCGAACAAACGGGATTGCCCTTCGCTTCGACACAAAGGGGGATCAGCAAATCGGGTACCGAAACCGGCATCATGCACGCGTGCGGTCATGATACCCATATGTCCGCCTGGGTCGGCACTGCCCGCCAAATGGCAGCAAACAAGACGAAATGGTCGGGCACTTTGGTGATGATCCTGCAACCAGCCGAAGAAATTGGTTCAGGGGCAAGGGCTATGCTGTCGGACGGCCTCTATTCACGCTTCCCAAAGCCTGATTATGCGCTCGCCTTTCACGATTCCTCTGGCCAGCCAGCGGGACAAATTGGCTATACGTCGGGTTTTGCGCTCGCCAATGTAGATAGTGTCGACATTAAAGTGCGCGGTGTGGGTGGTCACGGCGCGTACCCGCAAACTACCAAAGACCCGATTGTGCTAGCTGCTCGTATTGTGAGTGCTCTGCAAACTTTGGTGAGCCGCGAAGTTGATCCGCAAGACGCCGCTGTCGTTACTGTTGGTGCTATTCACGGCGGGGCCAAGCACAATATCATCTCCGACGAAGTAACTATGCTGCTTACCGTGCGCAGCTATTCCGATGAAACGCGCAAACTGTTGCTCGACGGCATCAAACGGATCGCCAAGGGGGAGGCGATTGCAGCAGGCATGCCCGAAAACAAAATGCCCGAGGTAAGTTTTGCACAAAATGAATTTACGCCCGCGACCTATAATACGCCTGCACTCACAGCCAAAATGGCAGCTCTGTTCACGCAAGAATTTGGTAAAGACCGCGTTGTTGAAACCAAGCCGGTGATGGGCGGCGAAGATTTCAGCGAATTTTACCGCGCCGATAAGGCAGGTGTTCAGGCTATGATTTTCTGGGTTGGTGGAGTGCCTCAGACCGATTATGATGCGGCAACAAAGGCGGGTACGCCGCTACCCTCGCTGCATTCACCATTTTGGAAGCCAGACGCGGAGAAAGTTATAGCGACCGGGGCCGAAGCACTGAGCACGGCGGCGATGTCGCTGATGAAGAAATAACATCGCATTATGGTGGTTTCCGACGAACGCCGCGCCGCACTTTTGGACATGCTCGCCGATTATGTGTTGGCGCAGGGACTATCTGCATCAAGCTTGAGGCCGCTTGCAAAAGCTGCGCAGACGAGCGACCGTATGCTGCTATATTATTTTAAGGACAAATCAGCGGTCATATATGCGACGATTGAACGTGTTATGTTTCGGCTTGTCGCGGAAATGGAAGCGCAAAAAACTAAAACTCCTCTGCCGTTGGATCAGTTGCAAAAAGAATTGTCGGCAATTGTATGCGCCGATGCACTGTGGCCGTATATGCGCCTATGGCTAGAAATCGCCAGTCTGGCGGCACGTGGTGATCCATTTTACAGGACTGTCGGCGAACAAATTGCCCGCGGATTTTTGGCATGGGGCGCGGCACAACTCGACAGCAAAAGCCCGGAACAGCTTATCACAGACGCTGCAAAGCTGTTGGTGACAATTGAAGGGATGGTCGTACTTAAAAGCGTTGGCCTCGATGACGTTTTGCAAAAAGCTGTTTAGACAGTGTGGTTTAGGCCGCCCTGCGTTCACCTAGTAACAATAACTTCATATCACCCCTAACCTGAAAACTGACGACCATTAAATAAGCGGTGAGAAAAACTGCTCCGCCAATCGGTGCCAAAAGTCCCAGCATAATCCCGCCACCCGAAAAATGGTGCCGCCACATCACCCAGAGCGAGGATAGCAAAAGAAAGCTGCCAAAATCGATATTGAACTGCCCACGCCAACTCATTCCGGCGAGGTCGCCGAAAAACACGGGGAAGAAATTCCATCCATGATGGGCTATTGTGATTGCGGTATAGGCCATCATTGCGGCCCATAAAATTGCCAGAATAATGCGAAATCCGGTCATGTAACTGCCTCCTTGTTCATCCAAAGCGCCAACACTTGACCAACCCCCGCGCCCCATAGGATCGCTGCTGCAGCCTGCAATGCATCTGCCGGGACATCGGCATATAAAGAAGGGAAAAATGCAAAGGCCGTGCCATCGAGCAGCAATGCTGCGGTCGTCGCAAGCGTATAACCTATCGCGATCTGGTCGGCGCGTAAACCAATGGTTTTACGAAGTAGAAGAACGAACGGAACCGTAAAAGGTATCGTGATTGCATAAAAGAGAGCAACACCTGCACCGTTATAAAAATCCAGCGGCACAATCGTCCGCATCAACATTGCAGCGCCAAACCATGCAACCGCACCGAATATAAAAGCTGATAAGATCTGCGTTTGTGATAGCGAAGTTCTCTGCATTTTGGCCTCTATATTTTTGAATGACTATGCCTTTATCGCAAAATTGTAGCGGACGCTACAATAAAATGACTAGCGGTTTTGTATGCGTAAAGAAGTTGGATTTGTATCGAATCGATTTGGCTTTGAAACCCTTGCTGCACTGCGCCCTCCATAAATTCTGCCAAGACGAGCCACGTCACCGACCAGTTGAGCCTTCAAAACACCTCATCCTGTCTCCCGTTCAGGTCACCGATCAGCCCTTGGTCAAAAGCGTACTTTTGACCAAAGAGGTTTCAAATAAAAACAGGGTCGCATTTCATGAAACTTTTAGCAGCGCTTTCGGGTGCAGTTATTCTTGCAACTAGTACACTTGCACCGTCACCGGCATCGGCCAAGGGTAGGCTGCAATGTGTTCCGTTTGCGCGGCAATTTTCGGGCATCGATATTCGCGGCAACGCGCGTACTTGGTGGAATCAGGCTGCTGGACGTTACGAACGCGGCCAAACCCCGCGCGAAGGTGCTGTGCTTGCAATGCCGGGTTCGGGACGAATGTCGCAAGGGCATGTCGCCGTCGTCAGCAAAATCGTCAATGACCGCGAAATTCTGCTGAGCCATGCCAACTGGTCGCGTCGTGGCGGGATCGAACGCAATGTGAAGGCTATCGATGTATCGGACAAAGGTGATTGGAGCCGCGTCAAAATCTGGTTCGCAGCCAATCGCGATTTGGGAACCACAAGCTATCCGGCAAGCGGCTTCATTTATAAAAGCCGCAATATAGCCTCTCGGTGAGTATAATGACGCCCCTTGAAGGGACGTCATTATATACAAGTCAGGCCTTACTTTTAGGCGAGATCGAAGCGATCCAAGTTCATCACTTTTGCCCAAGCGGCGGCAAAATCACGGACAAACTTTTCCTGCGCATCTTGTGCGCCATAAACTTCGGCAAGACCGCGCAGGATGGAGTTTGAACCAAACACCAGATCATTGCGCGTGCCCGTATATTTGACAGTACCGGATTTGCGATCATGGCCGTCAAACGTCCCCATTTCGGTCGCGCTTGATTTCCACGCTGTATTCATATCAAGCAGGTTCACGAAGAAATCATTCGTCAATTTGCCTGGCTGGAACGTAAAAACACCGTGCTTTGATCCATGGGTATTTGCACCAAGGACGCGCATTCCACCAACCAACACCGTCATTTCAGGTGCAGTCAGGGATAGCAGAGATGCACGGTCAACAAGCGCCTCTTCTGCAGGACGCATGCTGCTGCTATCCAGATAGTTACGGAAGCCATCTGCTTTGGGCTCCAGCGGTGCAAAGGAGTGAACATCGGTGTCTTCCTGCGTCGCGTCTGTCCGTCCCGGAGAGAACGGCACCGTCACAGGTGTACCAGCATCTTTTGCTGCCTGCTCAATCGCCGCTGTGCCGCCAAGGACGATCAGGTCAGCCATCGATACAGCCTTGCCAAAGCCTGCCTGAACAGCTTCCAGCTTAGTCAAGACTGCGCCTAGTTCTGCCGGATTGTTGACCGCCCAGTCCTTTTGCGGTGCTAACCGAATACGTGCACCGTTTGCGCCGCCGCGCTTGTCACTGTTACGGAAAGTTGAGGCCGATGCCCAGGCCGTCGAAACGAGCTGCGCAATGCTTAAGCCTGAGCCGAGAATGGCCGCTTTCAACGCGGTCACATCCACATCGCTAAGTGGCGCACCTGTTGGTGCTGGAACAGGGTCCTGCCAGATCAGTTTTTCACTTGGTACTTCTGGCCCAAGATAGCGGGAAACCGGCCCCATATCGCGGTGGGTAAGTTTGTACCAGGCGCGGGCATAAGCATCGGCAAATTCAGCCGGATTTTCGTGGAAATTATTTGAAATCGGTCCGTAAGCCGGGTCCATTTTCAACGCCATATCGGCTGTGGTCATCATCAGCGGCTCGGTTCTTGATGGATCATGTGCCGCGGGTGCTCGCGGGGCGTTTGACGCCGCTGTTGGTGTCCATTGCTTGTGACCGCTTGGGCTGGTGGTCAATTCCCAGTCATTGCCCAGCAAAACATCGAAATACCCATTGTCCCACTGCGTTGGGTTCGCTGTCCACGCCCCTTCAAAACCGGCGGTCGTTGTATCGCCGCCTTTGCCAGTGCCGTGGCTGTTGAACCAGCCAAGCCCCTGTGCTTCAATCGCTTCACCTTCGGGTTCGCGGCCAACCTTGTCTTCTGGGCCAGCGCCGTGGCCTTTGCCAAAGGTGTGGCCACCGGCAACAAGGGCTACTGTTTCGTAATCGTCCATCGCCATGCGGGCAAACGTCTCACGAATGTCACGGGCCGACGCCAGCGGGTCTGGGTTGCCGTTCGGACCTTCTGGATTGACATAGATCAACCCCATCTGAACCGCGCCAAGCGGCTGTGCCAGTTCCCGGTCGCCACTATAGCGTTCGTCGCCAAGCCACTGAGTTTCGGGACCCCAGTAGATATCTTCTTCAGGCTCATGAACATCGGCACGTCCGCCTGCAAAGCCAAAGGTTTTGAAGCCCATGGTTTCCATCGCGACGTTACCAACTAGGACCATCAAATCTGCCCAAGAGAGTTTGCTGCCATATTTTTGCTTAATCGGCCAAAGCAGCCTGCGCGCCTTATCGAGGTTGCCGTTGTCTGGCCAACTGTTGAGCGGAGCGAAGCGGTGTGTACCCGTCGATGCGCCACCGCGTCCGTCATGAATGCGGTATGTCCCCGCGGTATGCCAAGCCAGACGAATGAAAAGACCACCGTAATGGCCAAAATCTGCGGGCCACCAGTCTTGCGAATCCGTCATCAGCGCGGCGAGATCCGCCTTCACCGCAGCCAGATCAAGACTCTTAAACTCTGTCGCATAATCAAATCCTTCACCCATTGGATCAATCAACGGGGAGTTTTGGTTAAGCACCCGTAGGTTCAGCTGTTCGGGCCACCAATGCTGATTAGCCGAGGCTCCGGTAAGTTTAACCTTGTTATCGCTGTTCATGATAGGGCATTTGCCTGCTTCAGTCATTTTGGGGCCTTTTTATTAGAGTATTTGATGTTAGTACCTCATTTTCTCTTATCGACAAAATGAACTACACTGGTCACACTAATCGGATATACCAATATTTAAGCGATCAATGGCAACGGGGAAGACCCGTGATCTAACAATCGATACCATAGGCGTAAAGACTTCTTTATGATTGGAACGTCAGACTTCCTTCGCTGACGCCCGGTTAGTATCAGTCCACTTCCCCTAATTCTGGTCATAAGCTATTTCACCTTTCTATCATAAGTGGTTCCAGTCAATCTGACTCGCGGTTGCGATCAAGAACGATTCACTGCGAAGACCAAATGCCAATGGTAGCAATGTTGAGGGGAGCTGACAGGCGGGTTTTGGACTGAAAGTGGGAATAGGAGCCGTTCGTTCAGTCGTTTTGACAAGTCAAAATTCAGGCAGCAAACGAAAGCGCTTCAAATACGGCTTTTACCTCCAACGGGAGGAAGTTTATATGATCCCGAACAGATGTTTCTATTATTTGATCAAGTAACGCACCGGCGTTTTTATACTTTTTTAGAGGTGGAAACGTCTCCTTGATAAAATTCTCCAACTCGTGCCCATTCTGCTCCAATATTGACTTTGCAACGTTCAATTGAGCACCGCCTAGATATGTACACTTAACAACGTCTTGGTTATCTAAGTTTTTGACCTGAAGTAGCTTGCACTGAACGGCTACACTTAGGTCCTGAAGTTCTATCACATCTAACGTACCGAGTTCGACATAGGAATAATTTTTGCCAAATAAATGTTCGGCAGCAGGGCGGTTTACCTGCATAAGAACCGCCGCTACAAAAAGTGGATCAAGTAAACAATTTTCAATTGCATATCGGCTTCCTGCGGCAAGAACCTTAACTCTCTCAGTTTCCTGATTTGAGCGATCCCAGTCAATTAAGCCGAACACGCTTTCATTGCCCGCTTGCTCCAAATCACGGACAATTGACTTCACTTTTGCGGACCCGGCTCCTTCATCGCCTTTGGAACCCTTCTTGCCAACACCGATAAATACTAAAGATCGTTCGCTCTCGATGGCAGGACTACACATTCGATATAGTTTTTCATACCGCTTTGCATCCAAACTACTCTCAACAAACACTTGCCGGCGACTGTCAAAACTGATCGACATTGTAGGAATTTCGGCGGTCAACGCCGATATTGCTTGGCGCTTAGTCTCCTTTGTGATTTTGTTTGTGCTCGGCTCTAGCAAGTGAATTGCGTCCTCAGGAGCGACTGCGATTGTCGATGGAGAATGGGTTACAAAAATCACATCTATGCCGTTTTGAACAACCAGTGTTTCATGGATTATGTTCATTAATCTACGGCACATCGATGGGTGCAAAGGAGCATCAATTTCATCAAACAACAAGAGGTTGGGTCGTGGCACAGAGGTTCTCTTATCTGTTGCATGATAAAGACAGAACGCAAATGACATTAGAATCTTCTCGCCGGAGGAAAGAGCGCTGAATTCGACAATGTCACCAGTCGATTTCTTCGTCAGTGTAGGGCGATATGTTCGGTTCTCAGCATCGGTAGGATGATCGATCCGGAAATCTAGACCGGCTGTTTCCATGCTGTCGTTCACGAAGTCCCATGGTGGCTGACCATGTTGTTTCGTAAACTGTAGCTCTGTGAGAGCAGCAAAGCGTTGAGCCTTTCCTTCTTTAGCCATTCCAAGTTTGACATAATTACTGCATTGCTTGTTAAAATAAGCCAAAAATAGTTCAGCAAACGAGTGCTGAAACAAATCACTGTGCTCCCAGAAAAATGGGAGCGTGCTGACATATTCTTGATCGACGGTCGCTAGGGTTTTTCGATCTTGGATAATGTGATCAACGCAATCCTTCTGCTGTGTGTTACCTCCGATGCTTGCAATTACGTTTGCCGTCAGTTGCTGCGACATGCCCCGAATTGAATCCCGAAAGGTCTCAAACTGATCGCCAGTACCGTAAATCTTGCGGAGGTCTTTGTCGGTCATTTCACAGAGCGACCATACGTCGAAGTTTGGTTCCAGTTGGATTCCAAAATTTAAAATGATTTGCTGCAATTGGCTACGGAAATTTTGCCGATTGCTGTCGATTTGATTTAAGATGGTTTGGTAGAGCGAAGCGACCATAGTTCCGGTGGCTTGGTTAGCGTTGCTGGGTACCATGTTGATCCAATCAAACATTCGGATGTTTGATGGCTGCCCATCTTCCCGGATAACGCGCACATTTTGAGATTCAATGGCTTTGAGCAAATGGCTTTTTCCTGCTCCATTTATGCCCGTCAAGACAGTTAAGCCAGTCAGCGTTGTTTCGGGGAATTGTTTAATGGATAAATATGGACTTGCCTGTTGGAGTATCACTACGGAAACTTCCTCATTGTTGGTAAAATCAAGTATAGTATGAAAACTTGTTTCTAATCAACACGCCATTAAGAGTTTCGAGCCGTCCAAGTGCCACAATGCGAATTTGACGTCCGTTTTCAGGCAACCCCAATAAGCTTTTGAACGACCACAATCTTATCGCAAGCCGTCAACGATATTGCAACATAATCCAAAGTGAGATTGGTTGGAACCACTAATCATCGAAATGCCCTCTTGAAATGTAGGAAATCCTTCGCCAACCTCAATGTATACATCGTCAATTCGCCGTGGCTGGCGGCGTCGTTATCAGCCCTGAAAGTATCCATTAATTTGCACAAGCTTGCCACCCAAGCGCCACGCTAAGTAATTCAGTGTTGAGCTTGCTTGATTATAGATTGCAGCACTCTACTCGTGGATGTCCGCGTTGTTCAGGTCGCAACTATCGCCCCCGGATATTGGAGAGAAAAACTGTGAATCTACTGTGAACTTGCACGCAATTCTGCGGGTTTCAAGCTCATTTCATGTTGGAGATTTTTGCCAGAAAAGAGGCTTGTTGAACACGTAACTTGGCTTGCTGCACAATCTGCTTCCTTGACCCTAAGTCGCTTGTCCTGATTGTTCTGATTCAGGCTTGTCAACATCGCTGACGGATTCCGTTTTTGGGGTGTTGGTGTTCTGGGGTTCGGGAAACTTTATCGAAGGTTCAGGGTTCATCATTGGCTGCCCAAAAGTGCTGGTATCAACCGTTGTTGATTGGCTTTGCGTTGCAGGCGTATTGTTCTCCTGTCTTTCAAAGGCAGGGGCATCATTATTGCCAGTTTTCGGCACATCCGATTTTTCGAATGCAGGTGCATTTTGCACCGTGACTGCACTGCCTTCGCTGCTTGCAAGAGGCTTTTGTGGATCGATTTGTGAGGGTATGTCGCTCATGACAAACGCAATCAATCCGGAAATACCGATGACTGCCAAGATCGTTTTCAGGATGTTGTCCATTATGCTTTCTGTCGAATATCTGTAAACCTCTTTTATATTACAGGATGGTTACTAATCCCTAAAGAACGCCGATTTAAGCTTTGGCCCTAACGAAAAAAATCCGCCGACATCTCTGCCGGCGGATAGGTGTTTTTCCTCCCCAGGAAAACTTTGAAGCGATTTCGAGTGAAATGGATCATTTCACGATTAAGAAATCGCGGCTTAACAAGATCTAGATTACTTTGGAGAAGCGTTACCCAATCGGTGATAAAGGCGCGCGAACTTCTTGGATTCAGGTTTATCTTGCACCTCTTGCAGATAATGCATTACGGCCTGACGCAAGAGGCCGAAATCTTCGTTTGAAAGAACGGCGCGGGCGCGGGATGGTTCTGACATACCTGTAATCCTCTCACTTAACCGAATTGATTCATCGTATTGTGTGCGCCGCCTGCTTTGAGTGCAGCTTCGCCAGCAAAATACTCTTTGTGATCGTCACCAATGTCGGAACCCGACATATTCTGGTGCCTTACACAGGCAATACCTTGACGAATCTCCTGACGCTGGACGCCCAGAACATATCCCAGCATTCCGGCCTCGCCAAAATATTCCTTGGCAAGATTGTCTGTTGAAAGCGCTGCTGTATGATAAGTTGGCAATGTAATCAGGTGATGAAAAATACCGGCCCGCTTTGCGCTGTCCGCTTGGAAAGTACGGATACGTTTGTCAGCAGCGATACCAAGCTCGCTCTCATCATATTTCTCATTCATCAAATCGGCGCGATCATACTCCGTGATATCTAGACCCTCCGATTTCATGGTATCAAATACCTGCTGACGAAAGTTGAGCGTCCAGTTAAACGATGGCGAATTATTATAAACAAGCTTTGCATTTGGTATGACTTCACGGACACGGTCCATCATCCCGGCAATCTGTTCGATATGCGGTTTTTCGGTTTCGATCCAAAGCAGATCAGCGCCGTTTTGCAGCGAAGTAATGCTATCAAGGACACAGCGATCTTCACCCGAACCCGCCTTGAATTGGAACAGGTTGGAGGGCAGGCGCTTAGGACGCAGCATTTTGCCATCGCGGTTGATGATTACATCGCCGTTGCGTGCGGTTGCGGGATCAATTTCTTCGCAATCAAGGAAACTGTTATATTGGTCGCCAAGGTCACCCGGCGCGTTGCTGACCGCGATTTGCTTGGTAAGGCCAGCGCCAAGGGAGTCTGTGCGGGTTACAATGATGCCGTCATCAATGCCCAGCTCAAGGAAGGCATATCGGCAGGCGCGGATCTTTGCCAGAAAGTCCTCATGTGGAACGGTAACCTTGCCGTCCTGATGACCACACTGTTTTTCATCCGAAACCTGGTTCTCGATTTGCAGGGCACAGGCCCCGGCTTCGATCATCTTTTTGGCAAGAAGATATGTTGCCTCTGCATTACCAAAGCCTGCGTCAATATCGGCGATAATCGGCACAACATGGGTTTGGAAATTCTCGACCTGAGCCAATAACTCTGTTTCCTTGGCAATATCACCTGCATCGCATGCGGTGTCAATCTGACGGAATAAGAGGTTCAATTCACGCGAATCTGCTTGGCGTAGGAACGTGTAAAGCTCTTCGATCAACGCAGGAACACTCGTCTTTTCGTGCATCGATTGATCGGGAAGAGGGCCAAAATCGCTGCGCAAGGCAGCAACCATCCAGCCGGAGAGGTAAAGATATTTGCGCTTCGTAGTGCCAAAATGCTTTTTGATCGAGATCATCTTCTGCTGCGCGATAAACCCGTGCCAGCACCCTAAAGACTGCGTGTAATTCGCGGGGTCGGCGTCATATGCAGCCATATCTTCGCGCATGATCTTGGCGGTGTAGCGCGCAATATCTAGGCCAGTTTGGAATTGGTTTTGCAAGCGCATGCGTGAAACCGCTTCGGCGCTGATACCATCCCAAGTGCCGCCCTTTTGAGCTATAAGTTGGTTGGTGGCTAAGATATTGTGCTGATATGTCATGTGACAAAACTTTCAATAAAAAACAAATTGCTAATATTAATGTGGCGAAAATATTGCAAAAGCGCGAGTCTTATTTGTAATATTTGTTGTGTTTAGGTGGTCAGAAAGAGCATTGTCCTTGTAATGTTGTAAATAATATTACAAGTCTGCGCTCATGTCAGATAATAAACTCTACGCCGGTCATGCCGTCCGACGTATCCGCCGCGCCAATGGCCTTACCCAGGTAGTCATGGCAGAGGCTCTCTCCGTCTCGTCATCTTACCTGAACCTGATTGAACGCAACCAGCGTCCGTTGACCGCCGCACTCCTGCTACGCCTTGCCGAGCGCTATGATTTCGATCCCCGCACCCTGACCGGCGCAACTCCTGGCGGTGGCGTAGAAGCGATACGCCGCAAACTTTCCGATCCGATGTTTGCAGACCTAAGCATCGACCGCGCGCAAATCGAGGAATGGATCGCCGTTAGCCCCGATGCTGCCGAAGCCTTTGCCCGCGCCTTTGATCGCACCAGCACCGCAGACGGCGGGTCGGGGGCAAGCACCACCGAGCCAGACGCCATCGCTGCGGTTCGACGGGAGATTGAACGTTGGCGAAACCATTTCGCTGATCTTGATGTGCAAGCCGAAACACTTGCCGACGAATTACGACTGACAAACGCAGATATGTACGGCGCTATCACCGAACGGCTCCGCGTCAAACATCAATTGAGCATCCGCATCTTGCCCTTTGATGTTATGCCCGACCGCCTCCGCCGCCTTGATCTGCACGCACGCCAGCTCCAGCTCTCCGAATTGCTGGACCCCGCCAGTCGCAGCTTCGCAGTCGCATTCCAACTCGCACAACTCGAAGCTAAAGCGGAAATCGATGCCTTGGTGGCGGGTGCGGATTTCGTTGACCGCACTGGCGAACGTTTTTACCGGCGGCATCTGACCAGTTATTTCGCCGCTGCCGTTATGATGCCTTATGCGCGTTTCCTTCGCGCTTGTGAGGCGACGGGGTATGACATCATGCTGCTCCAACGCCGTTTTGGTGCTGGCTTTGAACAGGTCGCACATAGGCTGACGACATTACAGCGCGTAGGCGAACGCGGCCTGCCATTCTTCATGCTGCGGATTGACCGGGCGGGACAGAGCAGCAAACGCTATGCCGGGGCAAGCGCATCGCCGCTTGTCGAAACCGACCGCCGGTGTCCGATGTGGAATGTCCACACAGCGTTTGAGCGCGCCGGTACATTCGTAACCCAGCTTGTCGAGCTTGAAGATGATAGCCGCTGGTTTACATTATCGCGTACTGTGCGTCCGCAATCTGGCGTCATCGGCGGAATTGACGCAGAGTTCTCGATCAGCCTGGGCCTGAACGCCAAACTCGCCGCCCCGCTCGCAAGCGCACGAGGCATAGACCTTGACCAAGGCCGCGCCACCGCAATCGGCCTTGGTTGTTCCGCCTGTACCAGAGAACAATGCCCCCAACGCAGCACACCGCCAGTGGGAAGGACACTCACCTTCAACGAACGGGAACGCGGTTTAACGCCGTTTTCGTTTGTGGGGGATTAGGGGTGGCTTTAGTTAAAGAGCTATGACGGGTTTCGACAAGTTTTGCGACGTTCGCGCGCTGATGCAAAAGGCCTAAAAGCGGACATCCAATTGGAGTTGTATCCGCCGTACTTTATGGTTGAGGGGCATAATGCTCAATTACTTTGCATATCCGATCTAGCAGCGGATCAAAACCAGAAAAGTCGATATTGGCAGCGTCAGGCTTCACGACCGATTTTGCAAATACTTGCTTACTATATTCGCTGGCTACATCAATTTTGCTAGCAGTGCTTAACTTCTTTCCATTCAATTTTCTATCACGCACTTTCTTAGGAAACAGGTCTTCAATACAGGTATGTTTTTTGCCATTTTCGGGCGTTTTAACAACATATAGATTGTCAGTGACGTGATAGAAATCATTAGATGAACTAAGGTCAATTGATACATTGAAGTTCGTTTTGATCTTACTTGCTACAGCGCCTAGGCCGTCGTCATTATCAAGAACTATAATTACGGGATGCAGCATGGGCTTGTGCGCTATGGGCTTGTGCGAACCTTTATGCTTTTTTAAGTTGCGTGAATATTCGAGAGGAATAGACCTTAAATCCCCTGTGCCGCCACCCAAATCCATAATTTCATGTGCCGTAATTTTGGGTTTAGTAATCTCACGTGATTTGTCAGTATATTTAAAGAATTTGATCGCGTGTACAAACCCATCTTTTCCCTGTGATCCGAGCTGAGGATGAAAATTTGTTCGGTTCTTTATGGCTGCTTTAAGATAGATGGGGTCAGTTTTGCCTTCTGTGATTATAAGAGGCTTCTGCAAGGCTATGCAGTATTTATAAAAAAGAAAACGCCGATAAAGTTTGCGAATTGCACGCGGATTTTTACGTTGCTCAGAAATCTCGCGCCGTTCTTCAGATTGTGTAATATAGTAGATATAACCCAAAATACCTTCGAGTGGATTTAGATTTGCTGTCCAATCAGGTTCGGGATCGTCTCCTATTTTTTTCGGAGGAAGCATTGATTTGTAATACTTGCCAGTTTGAAAAAGAGAGTCACACATCGAGCGTGACCGTCGATAATAGTCGCTTGGGACATTAACTTCCTCATTCACGACTAGGCCAGTTACCATCTGCCGACTTCCACGAAAGTGCATTCGTGTCTTGGCATTGTTGATTATAAAACCCGATTTTGCGATTTTAGCTATCAATTCTTCGCTTAGCTGCCAAGCATAAGGGTTATCTTCGTCAGGTGTTGCTAAGCCAGCTGGAAATTCTCTCTGATTTGTGGAAAATGTAATGTCATCAGCATAGCGGGTATATGTGACTCTGTATTTTTTTGCCAAACGAACCAGCGCCATATCTAGAATTTGAGCGATCAATTCTGAAATAACGGGTGAGCAAGGACTACCCTGAGGAAGGGCAGCTCCATCACAAGCAATCTGAGCAATAGTTGTCGCTACTTCATCGTGAAGCTGAAACGCTTTATCTTTCAGAAAATATCCTCTCACTCGCCCAAAATTGAAAGTAGGAAAGAAGTCTTCTAAATCGAGGTTCAGCACCCATTTGCGCCGCTTATGCCGCGCTGCATTTTCTACGATTGAACGATCTTTTCGAAACCCAAATGAAATTGGTTTGGCACCACGCTCTTTTTCAATTTCTTCAAGGCATTGATAGAGTAGGTCAGATAAGTGAGATTGAAGTTTTTTAAGCTTAGGTATTGGAGCTTTAATAGTTCGCGTTCCACCAGATTTTTTATCAATCGTAAATATTGTATACTTTTGTAACGGGTTCGTTTTGTAGATTATTGATGTGAGTGATGCTGGCTTGTACCCAATCAATTGAGCCAGCTCGATTCTCGATTTTGCGGATTTTAGTTTCGATAGCTTAGACACGATTACTCACAGATTGGTGACTTACAGGCACTCCTACGCGAAAACGGCATGTATTATCATTATGATCAATACCGCAATAAGTATCATGGAAGCACAAACGACTTCCTAACATTAGTACATATGTCTCGAAACCGGACAACAATTCTGCCTGTAAGCCATTGATGGACTTAGCACAGCTCCGTAAGTCGTCAAATCGAATACGGCCGAGGCTTCAGATATTCTGATGCACAAGTTCCCTCGGCGCTTTTGTGTCATTAGAGTTGCAATAGCTTGTTCAAATAGGCTTAACAGAGGTCGCTTTCTTAAATTTGACCACTAAAACCGGCCTGTCGGCTCCCCCCAACATTGCCGACATCCCCCAACATTACTTGCAATGTAGGATTTCCCCTGCCACCTGTTTTCCTGACATCGTCATTCTGCTCTGGCTGTGAGCATCATTATCAGCCCTTTGTTCCAGAACTGCAAAGCTGCCTTACAAAAGCGACAAAGGAGACAGTTTCGTGCTCGTAGTTCGTCTCTTGTGTCGCTTTTTCTCCCGCCCCTCCGCGCAAATCAGTGATCTCTGCGTGAAAAATCGGAATTCCAGTGCGCATTTACTAAACCATGAACTCAACGCGAGCGCTTTTTCAAGTAAGCCAAATAAGGCATGTCCGCCCACTTGCGGGCCACATTCCGCAACGCCTCACCGCACGCTCATCTCCTACTATCCGCAGTGCCATCGTTCTGACGAGTGTGTTCATCTGCCAGAAAGGATCGCTTGACCAACTAGGAATTATATACGTTCATATCAGGTTTATGTGCAGCCATAGTTTGACTGTGTGCGGTCGTATAAACTCAATATTCATGCACGTCATTTCGGATCGGATCAGACTAAAATCCAAAAAAGCAAAGGGGACCTAGCTATCGTTTGGAGGAAAAGAGTTATGAATAAAGTTTCCAATAGGTCAATGACCAGTTTCTTGGCTGCCACGCTTGCCATTGCCGTTCCGGTTGGCGTTTTTGCGCAACAGGAAAATCCAGAAAGCCGCGATATTATTGTGCAGGGACAACAGGAAGTTGATCCCAACGCAGCAATGGCTAATGCGCCTCTGGTCAAAGGCCCCGAGATTAAAGGTATAATTTCTGCACGCAGCGGTGACAGGTTGCAAGTCACGACCGCAGACGGCGGCAAAACAGTTATCGCTATTAATGAAGCCACCAAGATCAAATCCGGTGGCCTGTTCAGCAGCGGCAAGCTGGACGGAAAATCCCTGCTTAACGGCCTGCCGGTTACCGTCAAAACGATGCAATCGGGTGATGCGCTGTTCGCAAACCAGATCACATTGCGCAAGACTGACCTGAAGACCGCAAACATGATCCGCAACGGCACGGCCCAGGGCTTTGCCGAGCAGACTGCCGCGACCGAGGCGTTGCGCGGACGCATGGGTGATATCGACGAGTATAATATCAAAGGCACGACAAACGTGAACTTTGATACTGGCAAAGCGGTACTCTCCGAACAGGGCAAAGCCGATCTGTGCGCGACAGTAACTGCGGCCGGAGGAATGAAAAACTCGCTGCTACTTGTTGTTGGCTACACCGATTCAACCGGAGGAGAGGAATTAAACCAAGTGCTGAGCGAGAAAAGAGCCAGCCGAGTTGTCAATTATATACAGCAAGCCTGTGGCTGGAAACCGTATCGCATGCTTACCCCAACTGGCATGGCCAAAGCAGACCCATTGGCGAGCAATGACACCCCCGAAGGCAAGGCACAGAACCGGCGCGTTGCGGTGAATATTCTGGTTAGCAAGGGTCTTGAGGGGCTTTGATATGCCACTTGGTTTGACGGCGTTAGGGGTGGGCTGTGCTCACCCCGCAATTATTGAGCGGCAACGCATGCTTGCCTAATTTGCGACAACGCCATAACGTTGAATTCAATCAGGAGAGTTCAACATGACGCTTATCGTTCACCATCTCAATAACAGCCGGTCACAACGCATCTTGTGGCTTCTCGAAGAACTGGGCGCGCCTTATGAAATCAAGCATCACAGCCGGGACGCCGTAACCAATCTTGCGCCACCCGAATTGCTGGCTATCCATTCGCTTGGTAAATCGCCGATGATTGAGGACAATGGCCGGATAATCTATGAATCCGGTGCGATTGCAGAATATCTGTGTGAGCGGCACGGCGGTGCGGAGCTGATTCCGGCGCGCGGCACAGACGATCATATCCGCTATCTTGAACTCATGCACTTTGCCGAAGGATCGGCAATGACACCGATTTTGCTCAACCTGTATACATCGCGTTTGGGGGATGCGGCGGCTCCACTCCAACCCCGTATCCAGCAACAACTCGCAAGCCATTTTGAATTTCTGGACAGCCAGATTTTACCGTCAGGGTATCTGGTAGGCGACAGCTTGACCGGCGCGGATATCATGAACAGCTTTCCGGCCGAAGCCGCGGTGAAAATGGGCTATGCAGCAAACTTGCCAAGATTGACGGCTTATGTGGAAATGATCCACGCCCGTCCCGCGTTCAAGAAGGCGTTGGAAAAAGGCGGGGCGTATAACTTTGCGTGATTCATGAAAGCTTGTTAAAAAGCAACAACATCCTTTACAAGGCAGTTGCTTACTTTAAACGGAGACTTACAGTTTCAGCAAAAGGGGTACGCGATGAAACACCAGATAAGATCACTTTTTTTAACGCTGCTAGTAGCTATTGTCTCGGTTGCTCCTGCATCGGCGCAAGAAAGAACTGCCAGTAAGCAAGGTTTTGCACTTGAAGCAAGCAGCGGTAAGAAAATTCTGGTGTTTCGACCTACCGTGCAAACAGGCTCGCAGTCTACTGGTGGTATTTTTGAATCCAATGCTGCCTGGACCGACGAAGCACGAAAAAATCTGAACAACGCTCTAGTTAAAAGGCTGGCAAAATTAGGCAACGAGGCAGTTTTTGCTCCTGAGCCATTTGGCGATGACGCCCAAAAACTTCAAGAACATATGGCGCTGTTTGAGGCTGTTGCTGATTCCGTAATCAAGTATCAGTTTTTCCAAGGAAACCGACTGCCAACGAAAAAACATGACAATAAAAGTGATGTTTTTGAATGGTCATTAGGGAAGGCGGTCGCCAGCTTACCCGGAGCGGCAGACGCTGACTACGGGCTATTCATCTTCAATGAAGACCAGTTTGGTTCGACAGGTCGCAAACTACTGCAAGTTGTGGCGATGTTTGGGCCAGGTATAGCTGTGAAGTCTGGGGAGCATAAGGGGTATGCTGGTTTAGTTAATCTCAAAAATGGAGACCTTCTGTGGCTAAATGCAGATGGGGCGATGGGCGGCGACCTTCGCGATCCTGAAGGAGCGGAGAAACGTGTTTCACAGCTGCTCGAAGAATTTCCCGGCAGTGTGCCTGCCAAAGCTAAGGCCGAATGAAATTGTCAGTTTTTCGAGTAATGGTTGCTGCTGCGATTTGTTCAACAGCCGTGGCGGCAGCCGATCCGCCAATGACCGTCCCGCCGTGGCAAGGCGTTTATCAACCTAAAGGCGTTGATGAAGCTGGCTTGTGGAGCCGAGACGACGAAAGCGAGAAGAAGCTTCGCGATTCATCAGTGATCGTTCGTGATGAGGCGCTTACATCTTATCTCCAACAAGTTCTTTGCAGAGCCGTTAGTAATGAGAGGTGCGGAAGCGTAAGGATTTACGTGATCAAGGACCCTGTGTTTCAGGCAATCATGTCACCAAACGGCACAATGCGAATATTCACCGGACTGTTGCTACGTTGTCATAATGAAGCTGAGCTGGCAACCGTTCTTGGTCACGAGTTTGGCCATTTTGAGCAACGTCATAGTTTGAATGAATTCAAAAAGAGAAGGGGCGCATCGGATTTGATGAGTTGGGCCTATGTACTAGCAGCAACAGCAGCAACCTATCAAAGTGCTGGCACCTACCGAGATTTGCGATATTCAGTATATGGCGACCTACATCGTTACAACCGAGATCAGGAGCGTGAAGCTGATCGTTTTGCGATCGCATACCTAAATGTTAGCTCGCTTCGCCCTCAATCAGCGTCGCGTGTTTGGGTGAATTTAATGGCTGAGATGGCAGTGTCCGAACAAACAAGGGGCTATTCAAAGCCAAGGTTTGACAAGATCGCTTACACAGCTTCTCATCCCCCAGCGTTGGAACGCGCTATTACGTTAGCCGCGTTAGCCGCTCCCGATGGGGAAGCTCGCGACGATGGTCATGATCGGTATGCAGCTGCAATAAAGCCTTGGCTCAGCGAGCTTTTGGCCGATCAAATCAAACTTAATGACTTTGGCGGTACTGATTTTATTATTAACTCACTTGCCAGTGATGGTTGGACTTCTGTGCTGTGGTATGCGCGTGGAGAGTTGTTCCGGTTGAGGGGAAATCCACGCGACCATGAAAACGCAGTTGATTTCTACCGAGAAGCAATTGCACTCGACCCCGGCATGGCAGATGCTTATCGTGGACTTGGTCTTTCCTTGATAAAAACAAATCGGCGCAACGAAGCCTATCAAGCGTTGACCAAATACCTTTCGATCAAACCCGATGCGCAAGATAAGGGAATGATAAAAATGCTTCTACCGCCTTTGGAGGATACTAAGTCATGAAAAATCAGATACGTTCACACGGCGGCATATTAGCAATGGCGACAATGTTGTTCACGACAACACCTTTGTCGGCACATGATTTTCGACCAGCGGGGACAGCGGTTAGCGTGGCGAAGTCAGCTTTGACCGTGACTCCGCCGCGTGACTTTAACGCGATGTCAATTAAACCAGGGAAAAATGTGGAAATATGGTCCCTAGACGGTGAACGCCTTAATAGCATTACATTTTTTGGAGGAATTTCGGCGGGTTCATCTTTGTATAAAGAGCGCAACAAAAAGCGAGAGCCGCTGCCCAAACTCCGCAAAGACACGCTGATCGTCGAAATACCAGAATTGCTGGAAGGTACAATTCGCGCCTACAATCAAATCGCAAATTTCAACGTAACCGGGTCAGATCCTTCCAAGTTTATGGGGAATGCCGCAATTTCGTTTACTTACAACTTTGTCGACAAGGATGAATTGCCTCGTTTGGGAGAGGCGATTGGAACGATCATCGATGGGAAGCTCTATATGGTGACAGTCGAGGCGCCAAGATTACATTATTTCGAACGCGTGCGAAACGATTTCCAGGCAATTGTGCAGTCTGCAAAATTCAAGTAAGTTAGTAATCTGATAACTAAATGATTTCAATTGCGATAATTAGCATTACAAATCTTGCCGCATCATTGTTTGTTCGATTTGAACACCCAATAACGATCTTGCAGCAAACTACTCGCTCCCCTAAACCGCAATTATTATGACCTCAACAAACGATATTCGCCGCGCTTTTCTCGATCATTTTGGCAATGCAGGGCATGACGTTGTGCCGTCTGCGCCGCTTGTGCCCTATAACGACCCGACACTTATGTTCGTGAATGCCGGGATGGTGCCGTTCAAGAACGTGTTTACCGGCCTTGAAAGCCGCGCAGTTCCCCGCGCTACGTCCAGCCAGAAATGCGTTCGCGCCGGGGGCAAGCATAATGACCTCGATAATGTCGGCTATACCGCACGGCATCACACATTCTTTGAAATGCTCGGCAATTTTTCCTTTGGCGATTATTTTAAGGAAGAGGCGATTACCCATGCGTGGGAGCTGCTGACCAAAACATGGGGACTGAACCCGGATAAACTGACCGCGACCGTTTATCACACCGATGACGAGGCGTTTGCATACTGGCGCAAGATTGCGGGCCTGCCCGAAAACCGCATCATCCGCATCCCTACGTCAGACAATTTCTGGTCCATGGGCGACATAGGACCGTGCGGCCCGTGCAGCGAGATATTCTACGATCACGGCGACCATATCTTCGGTGGTCCTCCGGGTTCTCCCGATGAAGACGGTGACCGTTTTGTCGAGATTTGGAACCTTGTCTTCATGCAGTTCGAGCGACAGGAGGATGGTACTGATGTTCCGCTTCCCAAGCCAAGCATCGACACCGGGATGGGGCTGGAACGGATCGCAGCGGTAATGCAGGGCGTAACGGATAATTATGATACCGACACGTTCAAGGCGCTGATTGCTGCTTCAGAACAGCTGACCGGCACCAAGGCGCAAGGCGAGCAAAAAGCCAGCCACCGCGTCATTGCCGATCACCTGCGTTCGACCAGCTTTCTGCTCGCCGACGGGGTTATGCCGTCGAATGAAGGGCGTGGCTATGTGCTGCGCCGGATCATGCGCCGGGCGATGCGGCATGCGCATTTGCTGGGTGCAAAAGATCCGTTGATGCACCGTCTTGTGGGTAGCCTTTCGGCAGAAATGGGCGCGGCGTATCCAGAATTGCTACGCGCACAGCCGATGATAGAGGCAACGCTGCTGCAGGAAGAAACCCAGTTCCGCAGGACTTTAGACAAGGGATTAAAGCTGCTGGATGAGGCGACATCGGGCATGAGTGCGGATGCGACATTGCCGGGTGAAACCGCGTTCAAACTCTACGACACATACGGGTTTCCATACGACCTGACCGAAGATGCGCTGCGGGCGCAAGGCTATGGCATCGACCGCGACGGTTTTGACGTGGCGATGGGGAATCAAAAATCCATGGCGCGTGCCGCATGGAAAGGTTCTGGCGCGAAGGCATCGGATGATGTCTGGTTCGATATTGCCGAACGCTCTGGTTCGACCGAGTTTACCGGATATACAGCGACAGAGGGCGAGGGGCAGGTCGTTGCGCTGGTTCGTGACGGGGTTGAGGTTGAGAGCGCCGGAGCAGGCGATAGCGTCACGATAATAACCAACCAAACACCATTTTACGGCGAATCTGGCGGACAGATGGGTGATGCCGGGACACTAAGCAGTGGAAAGGGTTTCAAGGCTAAGGTCACCGACACTGGCAAGCCGCTTGGCCGCCTGCATGCCCATCACGCCGAAATTGAGGCGGGTGAAATCAGCGTTGGCGACATTCTGCATATGGCGATTGACGTTGCGCGCCGCGATGCTGTTCGCGCCAATCACAGCGCGACGCATTTGCTTCACGCAGCACTTCGTAACCGCTTGGGGGATCATGTCAGCCAAAAGGGTAGCATGGTTGCGCCTGACCGGTTGCGTTTCGACTTCTCCCATAACAAGGCTCTGGACGGTGCGGATATTGCAGCAATCGAGGCCGAGGTGAATGCTCAAATCCGGCAGAACCAAAGCGTAACCACGCGCCTGATGACGCCCGATGACGCCGTTGCTGCTGGCGCACTGGCGCTCTTTGGAGAGAAATATGGCGATGAGGTTCGTGTGCTTTCAATGGGCGCTGTTTCGGATAAGCATTATTCGGTTGAACTCTGTGGCGGTACGCATGTGAATGCGCTGGGTGATATTGCGCTGTTAACGATCATTTCCGAAGGTGCAGTGGCGAGTGGTATTCGCCGGATCGAGGCGCTGACCGGGGAAGCCGCGCGCTTGTGGTTTGCCGGACGGGAGGCGCAATTGAAGGATGTGGCTGCGCTTCTAAAAGCATCGCCCGATGAAGTGGCGGCGCGGGTTGAAACGCTGATGGCCGAACGTAAGCGGATGGAGAAAGAACTGGCCGAGGCTAAGACGGCACTCGCGCTTGGCGGGGCTTCGGGTGGTGCAGCGGTCGAGCCCGAAGATATCGGCGGGGTAAGCTATCTCGGTCAAATCATTGCGGGTATCGAACCCAAGGCACTGCGCGGTCTTGCCGATGAACGGATGAAGCAAATCGGCTGCGGCGTTGTTGTTATCATCGCGGCAAATGAAGCCAGCAACACGATTGTAGCCGCCGTTTCAGCAGAACATCAAGGGAAGTTTACGGCACCCGATCTGGTCAAGGCTGCAACCGCGGCTATGGGCGGGCAGGGCGGTGGTGGCCGACCCGAAATGGCGCAAGGTGGCGGTCCGGCAGGAGACGCACAGGCACAGGCGGCGATGGATGTGGTACGCGCGGTATTGGGTGCATAAACTGTCGCTAATGCTGCGCGCTTAAGCTTGAAGACTATGCTCAAGTATGACACGCGGATTGATATTCACAAATTTTCGCCGTCTGTTTGTAACTTCAATCTAGGTGCAACGTCCAGGCCGCTTTGATCCTTGATCTGCCGCCGGAACTCAGCGCGTTTTTCGTGGATAGACGCAATCACCGGCCCCATCGGGATACCCAGATCGACCAAAACCGCTTCGGATAATTGCAGCGAACTTTCCAGTGTTTCGGGCACTGCATCGCTTGCACCGGCGCGGTAGAGTTCAGCCGCGTGATCGGCGTCACGGGCGCGGGCGACAATTTTAAGATCGGGCAGGGCTTTGCGAACACGCTTGACTGTTTGCACGACCAACACCGGCGCATCCATTGTCAGGATCAGGGCTTTGGCGTCGGCCAGATGCAGTTTTTCAAGGGCGTGTGCGTCCGATACATCGCCGTAAATCACGGGATATCCTGCGCGCCGGGCGGCAACTACTGCATCGATATTGGATTCAACCGCAACAAAGGCTTGGTCATGAACTTTCAACATGTCAGCCACCAGCTGCCCCACGCGGCCAAAGCCGATAATCACCGTGCGCTCCGTATCGCTATCGATGTCTTCGGTCAGTGTCTCACCACTAGCGCGCAGTTCGATCCGGCGCGCCACATCATGGCCGATCCGCGCCAAGATCGGCGTTATGGTCAGCCCCATTGCCGTTGCCACTTGCCAGAATTTTGCGGTTTGCGGATCGATGACGGCCGCGGCACTGGCGGCAGTTAAAACAATCAGGGTAGTTTCTGATGGGCTTGCCATTAACAGCCCTGTCTCGGTTGCGGTGCCGATCCGCGCACCCGCTAGCTTCAACAAAGCGCCGGTCACAAAGGCATTGGCGAGCAGTACGCCGGTGATCGCAAGTATAAGCGAAGGCCAATATGCGGCAACAAAGGCCAGATCGATTTGCATTCCGATGCTAATAAGGAACACGCCTAGCGCCAGCCCGCGAAACGGCGAGATCATCACCTCGACCTGTGATTGATAATCGGTTTCGGCGATCAGGACCCCTGCGATCAGCGCACCGACAATGGGAGATAGACCAACTGCACTGGTTGCAAGGCTGGACAGAATCACGACCAACAGGCTAGCGGACAGGAATAGTTCCGGGCTTTTGGTTCGCGCGGCTTGACCAAAAAGGACCGGCAATAGAAGGCGACCAATGAGCAGCATCGCACCGACAACCAAGCCGCCCCGCCATAAGGTGTCGATCAATGCCTCCCATGATCCACCTCCTGCTTGCGGGGCCATCGCGCCGAGCAAGAAGATGATCGGCACAATGGCCAAATCTTCGAAAAGCAGCATAGAGAAAGCAGAGCGTCCAACCGCCGACTTGGTTCCTGATATCGGCAACACCAATGCAGTGGAGGACAAAGACAGCGCCAATCCCAATCCGGTGGCTGCAATCATGCTCTGCCCTGAAATGAGCAGCGCTATGGCAATCAGGGCCCCGCCGCCAAATAAACCCGCGGCACCGAGCCCGAACACGCGGTTGCGCATCGTCCAAAGCCGACGGAAGCTGAGTTCTAAACCAATCGAAAATAGCAGCAGTATGATGCCGTATTCACCAATAGGTTCAATATCCTTGGCATTGCGGATGGTGACCCATGACAGCCAGGGATAGTCCCCTGACAACGCACCCAAACCTGCGGGGCCCACCAGCACGCCCACCAGAATGAAACCGATAACCGGCGTGATCCGCAGCCGTGCAAAGGCAGGAATAATAATCCCCGCCGCGCCCAATATGATGAGCAAGTTGCCTAGGCCGCTATTGTGTAACTCACCTGCCATAGTTTAACTCTGTGGCAGGGTATCGCATCACCGTAATATTACTGCCAGCTGCCCATTTTGGTTTCGAGGTTCGCCCGCACGGTTTCGAAAAACTGTTCGGTGGTCATCCATGGTTGGTCGGGGCCGATCAGGATCGCGAGATCCTTGGTCATTGCGCCCTGTTCAACGGTTTCGATGCACACTTCTTCCAGTGTTTCGGCAAAGCGTGTCACGTCGGGTGTTTCATCAAACTTGCCACGGAATTTGAGGCCGCCGGTCCACGCAAAAATCGACGCAATCGGGTTGGTCGAAGTGGCTTTGCCCGCTTGATGCTGGCGGAAATGGCGGGTGACGGTTCCGTGTGCTGCTTCGGCTTCGACGGTTTTGCCATCGGGTGTCATCAGGATAGATGTCATCAGGCCGAGTGAACCAAAGCCCTGTGCAACCTGATCGGACTGGACATCGCCGTCATAGTTTTTGCATGCCCAGATGAACTTACCCGACCATTTGAGTGCAGAGGCAACCATGTCATCAATCAAGCGATGTTCATAAACAATACCAAGTTCTTTGTAGATATCCCTGAATTCAGCATCAAATATTTCTTGGAATAAATCTTTGAACCGGCCGTCATAGGCTTTCAAAATGGTGTTCTTGGTCGACAAATATACTGGCCACTGCCGCGATACCCCGTATTGCAAAGATGCACGCGCAAAATCGCGGATGCTATCGTCCAGATTATACATCGCCATGGCAACGCCGCTCGATGGATATTGGAACACCTCTTCATCAATCTTCTGGCCATTATCACCTTCCCAGATGAGGCGTAATTTGCCCGGACCCGGAACAAGGAAATCCGTAGCGCGGTATTGGTCGCCAAAAGCATGGCGGCCAACAACAATTGGATCAGTCCAGCCCGGGATCAGGCGCGGGACGTTTTCAATCACGATCGGTTCCCGGAATACAACGCCGCCCAAGATGTTGCGGATCGTGCCATTTGGCGATTTCCACATTTTCTTAAGTTTAAACTCTTCAACGCGAGCTTCATCAGGGGTGATTGTTGCGCATTTTACGCCGACGCCAAATTCCCTGATGGCATTAGCGGACTCGACGGTGACCTTATCATCTGTCGCATCGCGGTGTTCAACGCCAAGATCATAATATTTAAGGTCAATATCAAGATAGGGCAGGATCAGCTTTTCCCGGATCCATTCCCAGATAATCCGTGTCATTTCATCGCCATCAAGTTCAACGACCGGATTTTTGACCTTAATTTTTGTCATGTTCGAAGCGCTTTCCGTTGGGGAAGAATAATTATGTGACTGCGCCATAGCAATATTTGGCGTGAGTTCAACTATGCGTAATAAGCTTGGGGATTATTCGGCGCTAAATCGTGCCTGTGTACCCGATATTGCGCTCCAATTATAACGCAACCTATGTTTTGACCGGCACCAAGGCAGCAAGAAACTGTCCTGCGCTAGTATGCCAATTAAAGCCGCCTCCATATTTCGCGCATTTTGAACGGTCTAGGGTCAGCGCGCGCGCAATCGCTACAGCAAGATTTTCATCAAGCGCTCCGGTTTCCGCAGTGACTATATCTACAGGACCGCTTACCGGGTATGCAGCAATCGGTGTGCCGCACGCCAATGCTTCAATCATGACAAGGCCAAATGTATCTGTGCGACTTGGAAACACAAATACGTCCGCTCCGGCATAGGTCCCGGCCAAGGCATCCCCGTTCAAGTTCCCAAGAAAATGTGCTTCAGGATAGGCGGATTGCAACTGTGCAAGTGCAGGCCCTGCGCCTACCACCACTTTGCTGCCAGGTGTATCGCATTGCAGAAATGCCTCGATATTTTTTTCGACTGCGACCCTACCGACGTAAAGCTGGATGGGGCGCGGGATACCGGAAAACAGCGCAAGTGGAATGGCATTGGGTGTGAATAATACGGTATAAACACCGCGCCCCCAATGTACAAGCCGGTGCAGCTCTTGGTAACGCAAAATCGTCCTCACGCTTTCGGTTGAAACCAGAATGTGTTCGGCGCGATGATGAAACCAACGGATATAGCGCCAGAAAAAACTAGCGGGCAGGCCAGTGCGTTTAGCAAGATAATCTGGAAACTGCGTATGATATGCTGTTGTAAAATCAATTTTGTTCGATACGCACCAGCGCCGCGCCGAAAGACAGAGCGGTCCTTCGGTAGAAAGATGGATTGCATCCGGGGCAAATGCCGCCATACGTTTTCCTATGGTTTTTGAACTGGTGAAGGCCAGCCTGATTTCAGGATATGTCGGGCAGGGAACCGAACGATATTGGTCGGGAGAGATCACAAATATCTCATGGCCGTCCTGTTCAAGTTCACGCCGAACCGATTGCAGGCTGCGTACAACTCCGTTTACTTGCGGCTCCCAGGCATCTGTAACAATAACAATTTTCATGCAGCGATATTCATGCCGCAAGGGCTAATATCGGCTTAGTTGGTTCTGCATTGCGCTTTTGAATTTCATCGGCCCAGTGCAGAATTTCCATCCGTCCGTCAAAATGCTCGACGAGAGCAGTACAGCCCTCGACCCAGTCACCGTCATTGTAATATTCGATGCCTTGTATGTTGCGGAATTCGGCATTGTGAATATGTCCGCAGACAACGCCATCAACACCGCGCAGTCCTGCTTCATGTGCCACAACCTCTTCAAACCGGGAGATGAATTCAACCGCATTTTTTACTTTGTGTTTGGCCATCTTTGACAACGACCAATACGGTTTTCCAGCCCAAGTGCGGACTGCATTGACCACTATATTTAGCCGCATCAAAAATTCATACGCAGCATCGCCAACAAAGGCGAGCCAGCGGTGCGCAAGCATAATGGTATCGAATTCATCCCCGTGCAGAACTAAAAGGCGCCGACCATCGGCGGTTTTGTGAATGGCCTTTCGCCGGATTTCAACGCCGCCAAAGTTAAGCCCGGCAAACTGACGAAACATCTCGTCATGATTGCCCGGTATATAAACAACTTTTGTACCGCGTTTGGCGCGTTTCATGACTCGCCAGATGATATCGTTATGTCCGTCGGGCCAGTAAAAGCGTTTTTTCATCCGCCAGCCATCGATGATGTCGCCGACAAGATACATCGTTTCACTATCCGTATGGTCAAGGAAATCGATGAGCAGCTGCGCATTGCATCCGCGAGTTCCTAAATGAATGTCGCTGATCCAGATTGTGCGGAATTTTTTGCGGCCACGTATTAGCTCTGCTGTTTGTAATTGATTGTTAGGATGGTCGAAAAATAGTTCAGGGGCAGCTGTGGCGGAATCAAAAATATCCTGAAAACTGCTCTGTATATCATCATCCATATCAAGCCCTTTACCCGTTGATGATGCATTTCCTTTGGCAGGGGATTGTTACATTTATGCGAGACGTTTGTGGCAATTCGGCTAAAAAGCCCTAAAATGCGGACTGTTTCAAAAATTTGTATTTATCCGGCCATCCACAAAAACACTCCATCTATCGGTTGTAAAATGTACGTGTGCGGATTAGTTAGCAACTATGACAAAACAAGAATTGACAAACCGGGGTGCCGGTGTCGCCAAATGGTCGTTTCCACCGGTTCATCCAGAAGGTCGAAAATTCGGGCTTATTGCAGCAGCTATTACGCTGGTTTTTGCATTTATGGCCTGGGAGACGCTTGCTTGGCCAATGGCTGGCGTGACGGCATGGACACTCGCTTTCTTTCGTGACCCAAAACGAACAACGCCAACCGATGACCGCTTTGTAGTTGCGCCAGCAGACGGTCTTGTCACCCTAATCGAACAGGTTTTGCCCCCGCGGGAGCTTGCGGGGCCAGACGGCCTTGGTGAAGAGCCAATGACGCGGGTATCAATATTTATGAGCGTGTTTGATGTGCATATAAACCGCACGCCCATTCGCGGTACGGTAAAACGTGTGGCGTACATAGCGGGCAAGTTTCTCAACGCCGATCTTGATAAAGCCAGCGAAGAAAACGAGCGTCAGCATTTTCTGGTCGAACGCACCGACGGGGTTCGGATCGGCTTTACCCAGATAGCGGGACTAGTAGCTCGCCGGATTGTGTCTTTCGTAAAAGAAGGAGACGAGGTTGGTTCGGGACAGCGTATCGGCCTCATCCGCTTTGGCAGTCGCGTGGACGTATTCCTGCCAGCGGGAACGGCATCTCAAGTGATAAAGGGGCAACGCTGCGTCGCAGGCGAAACTATCCTCGCCGTATTTGGCAGCGATCAAGACCTTATCGCAATCAACGGCTAGATTGGTGAATACCCGCCCGCTCCCCGGCATTACCCTGCGTGCACTTGCGCCCAATGCCGTGACCGCTATGGCGCTGTGTACCGGGCTTTCAGGGGTATGGTTTGCGATGCAGGCACGCTGGGACGCGGCATTGATTGCGGTGGTTGTTGCCGGGATACTTGATGCGCTCGACGGTCGGATTGCGCGGTTATTAAAAGGCGAGAGCCGGTTTGGCGCGGAGCTCGATTCGCTGTCAGATGTGATTGCCTTTGGCGCAACACCTGCGCTTATCATGTATTCTTGGGCGTTACAGCATATGCCGCGTTTTGGCTGGACGATATGTCTTTTCTTTGTCCTGTGTCAGGCGCTCCGTCTGGCGCGTTTCAATGCGCGCATCGATACCGATGATCAACCACATAAGTCCGCCGGATTTAACACAGGGGTTCCTGCCCCCGTGGGCGCGGGGTTAGCGATGCTGCCGCTGGTGATCTGGCTGGAATATAATGTCGAATGGGCGCGGGATTACCGGCTAATCGGACCGTGGATATTGTTTGTGGCGCTCATGATGATTTCCAATGTTGCAACTTTCAGTTGGAGCTCAATCAAAATACGTCCAAGTTACCGCTTCATGGCGTTGGCGGTATTCGGCCTAATCGTCGCGCTTTTAATTGCTGCGCCTTATGTCGGGTTAATGGCGATTTGTGGCGTTTATGCAGGGCTCATCCCGTTAAGTGTAATGAGTTATGCACGGGTGAAACGCACGCGACGGGCAATCGCAAACGAAGCGGCTTGACGCGACTGCACGAACGATTATGTTCGGCATACGTTCTGTTTAGGATAGCCACTTGGACCCGTTGATACTTATCATTGTTGTTATCTTAGCATTGCTTGGCGGGCTGGTGCTTGGCTGGGTGATGGGTGGGCGCAGTGCTCAGGGCGGCGCTGAAACGACGGCTCAGTTGCGGGCGGTGCTCGACGGTGTTGTGGTCGAACGCGATGGTGCAAAAAACCAGCTTGCCCGGATAGAGACAACACTTGCCGAACGGGAGCGATCTTTTGAAGAGCAGTTGCGGGCTCTCGGCGAGGCAAAGGAATTGCTGTCGGCGCAATTTGGTGAGATTGGGCAGAAATTGCTAGGTGAGGCGCAGGCGGTATTCTTGCAACGCGCCGATGAACGTTTCCATCAGGCGGGTGAAAAGAATGAGGAGCGGCTAAAGTTGCTCCTGCATCCTGTGGGCGAAAAGCTGCGCGCCTATGAGGAGCAAGTTAGCAAGGTCGAGAAAGACCGGACCGAAGCTTATGGCGACCTGAAAGGCCTGATCGGGGAAATGCGGTTGGGGCAGGAACGGGTATCCAGTGTCGCATCGGGGCTGATGAATTCGCTGCGCAATGCACCCAAGGCACGGGGGCGATGGGGTGAGCAACAGCTGAAAAATGTCCTTGAAAGCTGCGGCCTGTCCGAGCATGTCGATTTTACTCTTGAGGCCAGTATGGAAACCGGAGAAGGGCGTCTGCGTCCCGATGCGGTGTTGCGGGTGCCAGGTGGACGTAGTCTGGTGATCGATGCCAAGGTTTCGCTGAACGATTATCAGGATGCGTTCGATTCGGTCGATGACAACGTTCGTGCTGTTGCCATGACGCGGCATACCGTGTCGATGAAAAACCATATCGAAGGGCTATCGCGCAAGGCCTATTGGGACCAGTTCGAAGAAGCACCTGATTACGTCATCATGTTTGTGCCGGGCGAACATTTCCTTTCTGCCGCACTCGACCATGAACCGCAATTATGGGATTTTGCGTTTGAAAAGAAAGTATTGCTCGCGACACCTACGAACTTGGTTGCAATCGCACGTACCGTGGCGAGTGTGTGGCGACAGGAAGGACTGGCGCGGGAAGCCAAGCAGATCGGGGCGTTGGGTAAGGAAATGTATGATCGAATTGCAGTGGCGGCGCAGCACCTGAAATCGGTTGGTTCCGGGCTTAACTCTGCTGTTAATAACTACAATAAATTCGTCGGCAGCTTTGAACGCAATGTGATGTCAACGGGCCGGAAATTTGCCGAACTGAATGTCGAAACGGGTAAACGCGAACTCGAAGATGTACCTCCTATCGAAGCCCTACCGCGTTATGGCAGCGACATGGAGCAGTCGTTGATTAAGGGTGAGACCGAGCTGAAAGATGCGGCAGAATAATTAATCCCGCCCAATCTGCCCCCGCACTTCATACGCCATCACCGCCGTCGCCACCGCCGCATTCAGGCTGTCCGCCTTGCCGTACATCGGCATTTTGACGAGCAGATCGCACTGCGCTTCATAGCTTTCTGGTAAGCCCTGAGCCTCATTTCCCGTCAGGATGAAGCAGGGCGCGGCGTAATTTGGGGCTTGATAATCAATGTCGGTTTGCAGCGATGTCCCGACCAGTTGCCCCGCTCCGCCGCGCAACCAGAGCAGAAATTCTTCCCAGCGGCATTGCACGACCTTTTGCGTGAAGATCGCGCCCATGCTGGCTCGGACGGCCTCCACGCTGAACGGATCGGTGCAATCGTCGATCAGGATCAGTCCGCCAGCCCCGACCGCGTCGCCGGTGCGCAACATCGTGCCCAGATTGCCGGGATCGCGCATCGCCTGTGCTACCAGCCAGATCGGTGCTTTACTGCGGTCGATATCGTCAAGTTTTGTGCCGTGATCGCGGTAGACACCGACCAAAGCCTGTGCATTTTCTTTGCCCGACAGCTTGGCCATGATGTCAGCATTGGTTTCGATGACATCGCCGCCAGCCGCCAGCACCTCGGCCTCCAATGTGATTTCGAGTGCATGGACTTCGCGGTTGGCAACGCGGAACAGCATTTCGGGAAGAAAACCCGCCTCTCGCGCTTCGGTCATAATCCGAAGCCCCTCGGCCAGGAACAATCCGGCGCGCTTGCGGTGTTTCTTTTCACGCAGAGACCGTACTTCTTTCAGCAGAGGGTTGGAAAATCCAGTTATTTCACGGCGCATAGATAGTCACCTAGAATCAAAATGCGTTACATAGGAATCGTCATGCTGAACTTGTTTCAGCATCCATTGTGCAGCTAAGGCGGAGGCTAGATTAAAAATGGACCCTGAAACAAGACCAGGGTGACGGCTAAATAATCTTGCGAACTTTGAATCCAGCACACTAAGCGCATACGCTATAACTGCGCTCGATACGAACGGATATAAATATACGTGCTTGCACTTCAATCTTCGCCAAAGCCGTCAACCACCAAGCCCACCAGTTTTTCGAGCGCCATATCGGCTTGATCCCCCGCGACATGGACAGTGATCTCGCTGCCCTTGGCTGCGCCTAGCATCATCAGGCCCATGATTGATGTGCCCGTTACTGACTGGCCGTCCTTTTCGACTTCGACGTGCAGGCCTTCTGGCAGTCGGCTGACAAAGGTAACAAACTTGGCACTTGCGCGTGCGTGCAGACCCTTTTCATTGACGATTGTTACATTGCGGCTAAGCCTTCTATTCCCTTGGCCATCCCCTTGGCCGCTGCCTTCACTCATTTTGATGCCTCCAATACTTCGGATGCTACGCTGATATATTTGCGGCCTGCTTCGCGCGCGGCGGCGACGGCCTCTTTCACGTCCATTACCTTGCGCGCGCTATCAAGACGGATCAACATGGGCAGGTTGACCCCGGCAATAACCTCGACATGGCCGGCATCAAGCAGAGAAATAGAGAGGTTGGACGGCGTTCCCCCGAACAGGTCGGAAAGTATGATGACCCCCTTTCCACTGTCGACTTTTTTGATAGCAGCAGCGATTTCTTTGCGGCGATCCTCCATATTATCATGTGGGCCAATGCAGATAGTGGCAACCATTTGTTGCGGACCAACAACATGTTCCAGCGCCACCAGAAATTCTTCGGCCAATCTGCCGTGGGTGACTAAAATCAGACCGATCATGCGAAAAACTTACCCTGTGTCATCGTGCTCTCAATATTGTCATTTTTTTAGACCAATCGGGCCTTCTAAGGCGTCAATCGGGCGCGAGGTTAAATTGCGATGCGAAACCGTGGGCGAAAATCCTGCTTCGCGCAACCATTTGCCGAATTGTTCGGCCACATGCACCGATCTGTGCCGTCCGCCAGTGCAGCCAAAAGCAACGTTGACATAGGCTTTGCCCTGCGCATCATATAACGGCAACAAATAGAGCAAGAGGTCACGGATTTTGTTAACCGCTTCGTCATAAGCGGAATCAGCCATAACATATTCCGACACGGCCGCGTCCAATCCCGTCATTGGCCGTAAATTATCGTCCCAATGCGGATTGCGCAGGAACCGCATATCAAAAATAAGGTCGGCATTGTGGGGCACCCCGCGTGAAAAGCCAAAGCTCGATACCTGTACATTCATGTGCGCGCCGGTTTCCAGACGGAACCGTTCGCGGATATCGGCCTGTAATTCACTTGCCGAAAGCTTGCTGGTATCTATGACGGTTTCGGCCCAGCGGCGCAGCGGTTCCATCAACATGCGTTCTTGTGAGATGCCGTCAATCGCGGGCCGGTCCTGTGCAAGCGGATGCCGCCGCCGTGTCTCGGCATAGCGACGTTCGATCTCAGTGCCAGCGCAATCAACGAACAGAGTCATGACTTCAAGGTCAGTGCGGGCCTGTAACGCCTTGATCTGGCCAATGAGCATGTCAGGTTGAAACCCGCGTGTGCGGCTGTCAAAGCCCAAGGCAAGTGGCACAGCTGGTGCGCTCAGGCCTTCGGGTGAGGGCAGGTCTAATAAGGGCCCAGCGAGCCGGATCGGGAAATTATCCACCGCCTCCCAACCCAAATCCTCAAGCGTTTGTAACACGGTGGTCTTACCAGCGCCCGAAAGGCCGGTAACCAGCAATATTCTTTTGGGCAGGACAGGCGTGTGTATCATATCAATTCTTATACTGCGGTGTTTCGCCAACGGCTACCGGCAGAATAGCCTGATCGACCAACAACCCAAGCGCCAACTCTACCTTTATCGGCGCACTTGCAGCATAAGGGGCAACGGGCAGTAGCGGGACATGATAACCGTTAATCGTTTCGACGGGCCATCCATCTGGTATCCGTTCTACATCTCTATCCAGCGCAACAACCATTCGCAGAGGAATAGCGTCGAGGGAAGGCATATTGATAATACCAACCCCGCGCACTTCGATTTTTCCAGCGATGTTGGGCGCCTGACACAATAATGGAATTCCGCTTGTTGCATCGATACGTACCTGATCGTCACTGATTAATGTCGCACCGCGATCGATCAAGCGGAGCGCAAGATCGGATTTTCCACAGCCTGATGGTCCGCACAGGATCACGCCTTGCCCTTTGATACTGATTGCTGTTGCGTGGATCAGGTCTGTCATGTGATCTAGACCTGATCCGGATCGGCAAAAGGCAGAACAAGTTCAAAACATGCGCCATTTTTACCATCTTCACGGTCGCGCACGCGAATGCGTCCTTGATGCCCTTCGATAATTGTACGTGCAATGGCCAGGCCAAGACCGCTGTGTTCGCCGAAATTTTCACCTTGCGGACGCTCGGTATGAAAACGCCTGAACACTGCCTCCCGGTCTGCGTGCGGGATGCCTGGACCTTCATCGCTGATGCGGATGATGACTTCATTTTCCGCACAGGTTGCGGCAATTTCAACAAGGCCGGCGGGCGGGGAAAAAGATACAGCGTTATCGAGCAAGTTGGTCAGCACACGTTCGAGCCTTACATCTTCACCCATAACGCTTGCAATGCCGCGCCTTGGCCTGGCAAAAGCTATTTTGACATTGCCGTCAATATTCTGGCCTTCACGCACATGTAGCAATTGTGCGACCATATCGCCAAGGTCAATGCGTTCAAACTTGGACTTTGCAAGATGCGAATCAACGCGGCTCGCCTCTGATATATCGCTAATCAAGCGGTCCATTCGCTGTACATCGGTTTTAGCGATCTCCATTAACTGCGCACGCAAAACGGGGTCCTGTACATTGTCCATGCCATCAAGTGCGGAGCGCATGGAGGCGAGGGGGTTCTTTATTTCATGCGCTACGTCTGCGGCAAAAGCCTCTGTCGCGTCGATGCGCCCGCGGAGTGCAGTGCTCATATCAGACAAAGCGCGAGCCAACATCCCGATTTCATCACGACGATTGGGTAAGCGAGGCACGGTAACTTCCTGCGCACGACCAAGCCTTACCTTAACTGCCGCATGGGCCAAATGCCGCAATGGCAGCACAATGGTTCTTGCCAGAAACAGCGAAAGCAGGATTGAAATAACAACAACCAATAACAAAAACAGGCCAACATCAGAACGTTCAGCCCTTATAACTGTGCGAATGTCACGCGGGTTTGATGAAGATAATATGGCATAGCTATTGCCCGGTGACCATGCCGCGCCCGTAATCATTAGCGTGCTATCAGGCGCGAGCCTTTGTATGGCAAAAGGTGAGTTTTTTTTTGCCTGCTTAATTTCGGGCCATGCCGATGCGGTATCCAATTTTGGTTCGCTGTAACGTTTAAGGCTTGGCGACCTTACAATAAAATCAAATATATAATCAATTTTCCCCGCCACTTTTTTTTGCCAAGGTTCGTTTGCTGGATCGCGAAAGGTATAGGTTGGCTTTGCGTTTGCAAAACTGTCCATGATCTTACTGCCAGCTTTGTCGTAAATACGGATACGTGAGCGGTGCAGAAATCCATGCTCTTCAAGATAGGCCGAGCGCGCATCGCCGCGAATATAGGTAAAGCTGCGCGCGACCATCATGGCTTCGGTTGCGGCTTCGTTTGTGCGTTCTTCGATTATGCGCTCGCGAAAGCTGTCCAGAAATAACAGGCCACCACCAAACAGGATCAGCGCAAACAGATTTACCGCAAGTATTCGCGCCGTCAGCGACATGCTACGGCTCCATTTGAGCGCCAGATAAGCTGGCTCAGTTTTCTGCGAATCGGTATCCGGCACCATATAGCGTATCTATGGCGGTAAAATCGGGGTCAATCTCCCGAAATTTTCGGCGCAGGCGTTTAATATGGCTGTCGATTGTACGATCATCAACATAGACGTCATCCTGATAGGCCGCGTCCATTAACTGGTCGCGTGTGCGCACCACACCGGGGCGATTGGCAAGTGCCTCCAATATGATAAACTCGGTCACGGTGAGGGTAATTGCTCTCCCGTCCCAACGGACATGATGACGGGCGGGGTCCATCTCCAGCTTGCCACGGATCATCGGTTCAACTTCTTCTGCTGCTGCCTGACCCGGAACTGGCCTATCATATGAGGCGCGGCGCAAGATGGCCTTCACTCTTGCGATCAGAAGGCGCTGTGAAAATGGTTTGGTGATATAATCGTCCGCCCCCATGGCCAGCCCCAAGGCTTCATCTAGTTCTTCATCTTTAGACGTCAGAAATATTACCGGCATGTCGCTTTTTTCACGCAAGCGGCGGAGCAATTCCAACCCGTCCATCCGTGGCATCTTGATATCAAATATACCAAGATCCGCAGGATTTTCGATCATAGCCTTTAATGCGGTTTCGCCGTCAGAATAAATGCGCGTGACATAGCCCTCACTTTGCATCGCAATCGATACCGATGTCAGGATATTGCGGTCATCATCGACCAGTGCGATTGTTGCAGACATCAGCATCCTATAGTTTGTCAATCCTGACTGTTCAATCGCTTGCTTGCGTTGAGTGTGATTGTTTGAAATTGCAGGTTTGACGGATCGCTTTTGCTCGGCTAACGGCGCGCTTGCATGGTTGTGCATACGTATGCCATGCTGTTCCCCAAAGTGCGTTAACCAAGGAAACCGATATGACGATCCAACCTATTTTCTCACTTGGCAATCAAGGCATAACGACAAGCGCCAATGTGCTCTGGAATCTCGGGACTGCTCCGTTGGTTGAGGCCGCTTTGGCGAACGGGGAAGGACATTTGGCAAAGGACGGGCCGTTAGTTGTAAAAACCGGCGCCCATACCGGGCGGTCAGCAAAGGACAAGTTCATCGTTCGTGATAGCGAGACCGAAGATACGATCTGGTGGGGTAAAACCAATATCGCGATGGACCCGGTACATTTTGCTGCTCTGAAAGCCGATTTTATGGCTGCGCTAGGCGAAAAAAGCACGCTATATGTTGCTGATTTATATGGTGGATCGCAAGCCGAACACCGGGTAAATGTCCGCGTTATCAATGAACTCGCATGGCATAACCTGTTCATCCGAACATTGCTTGTCCGTCCAGAGACAAGAGCGCTGGAAAGCTTCTTACCAGAGTACACAATTATCGATCTGCCCAGCTTCCGCGCTGATCCTTCACGTCACGGCACCCGCAGCGAAACGGTGATCGCGGTCAATTTTACCGAAAAACTAATCCTGATCGGCGGCACGGCCTATGCCGGCGAGATGAAAAAGTCGGTGTTTGGTTTGTTGAACTATCTGCTTCCAGTGGAAGGCATCATGCCGATGCACTGTTCGGCTAATATAGGGCCAAAGGGCGATACCGCAATTTTCTTTGGCCTGTCGGGCACGGGCAAGACGACATTATCCGCCGATGCCAGCCGCACGTTGATCGGGGACGATGAACATGGCTGGTCGGATAGTGCCGTTTTCAACTTCGAAGGCGGTTGCTATGCAAAGATGATCCGCCTTTCGCCCGAAGCCGAGCCAGAGATTTTTGCGACTACCAAGCGTTTTGGGACTGTGCTTGAAAATGTCGTGATGGATCCGGAAACGCGCGAGCTTGATTTCGATGATGCGAGTTTGGCGGAGAACAGCCGTGGTTCATACCCAATTGAGTTTATCCCCAATGCCAGTGCCGATAATTTAGGGCCTGTGCCCAAAAACGTCATCATGCTAACCGCTGATGCATATGGCGTGTTGCCTCCCATCGCGCGGCTGACGCCGGAACAGGCGATGTACCATTTTCTTTCAGGGTATACGGCGCGTGTCGCGGGCACTGAAATTGGCGTTACTGAACCCGAAGCAACATTTTCGACATGCTTTGGCGCGCCGTTCATGCCGCGCCATCCCAGCGTATATGGCAATCTCCTCAAGGAACGCATTGCCAAGGGTGGAGTACAATGCTGGCTGGTTAATACCGGCTGGACCGGCGGGAAATACGGGCAAGGCAGCCGGATGCCGATCAAAGCGACACGTGCGCTATTGAATGCGGCACTTGATGGCAGCCTGTCAGATGCCGAATTCCTCACCGATCCAAATTTCGGTTTTGCTGTTCCGATTGCCGTGAACGGTGTTGATAGCGCAATTCTCGATCCGCGCTCTACATGGGCCGATAAGGACGCATATGATGCGACGGCAAAGAAACTGGTTGCACAATTTGTGGACAATTTTGAACAGTTCGCCGATTATGTAGACGATGCCGTGCGACAGTCTGCCCCGCAAGCCGCTTAAATTTCCCGGACATTTCGGGCTAATGTTTGAAAGCCTGAAATGACTGAAGAAACGCCTCGATTATTTGATACCGACCTCGCAATCAGCAGGATTGGGCAAGGGCTGCTTGCTCGTAATTTGCCCCGCGCCGAATGGACGCATGAAGCTCATCTTGCCGCCTGTAGCTGGACCATGATCGAGCGTCCCGACATCAATCCGCCAGCCGATATGAGGGGGATTATTAGCAGCTATAATGAAGTTGTTGGCGGGGTGAATGACGATACTCAAGGCTATCATGAAACGATAACGCAGGTTTATATTGTAGCCGTGCGTGCGCACCTGCATGAACGGATAGAAAGCGAGGCATTGTGGAATTCGGTCAACCGATTGCTGCTCTCACCGCGAGGGAAGCGCGATTTGCCGCTGCAATATTATTCACGAGAGCACCTATTTTCAGTTGTCGCGCGGCGGGAGTTTGTTGAACCCGACCTGCGACCGCTGAGCGAGATTTAATCCCCTGTCACACAAACTGCTACAAAAAAACCCGGCCATTTTTGACCGGGCTTTTTTCGTAATTCAGGCTATTTCTAAGCTCAGTCTGTAAGTTCAGCCGGAACCACGCCGCCATTGGCAGCCAGTTCGCGCATCACTGCTTTATGCAGCCAGATGTTCATTTCCGCACTGCCTTCCAATTCGCCGGTATAGCCCAGCTCCATTGCAAGGTCTTTGCGTTCTTGAAGCGAGCTTTCCATGCCGACCAGTTTCATCAAGTCAACGATTGAACTGCGCCAGTTGAGGTTTTTTCCGGCGGCCATTTCTTCGAGATGAGCGACAACATCTACATCGCTGATGGCAACTGAAACAGGGGCTGCTTCGGCCATTGGAATGGCGGGGGCAGGGGTGGTTGCGGCAACCGCCTTCTTGCCAAAAATTGCGTCCTTAATACTGCTAAAAATACCCATACCGCCTCCTGCGCGTAATGACCGGAAATTGCTCCAGTCTTCAGAAATGCAATTATAGTCTAGTTGTTACAGTTTTAGGAGCGGTTTTCGGTATGTGTCTTGTAAATTGAATGCGGTCTCGCCGGGACAGCTTGTTTTCGCGCTTAATCACGCGCAAGATTGCCCTCTAATCAGGAGAGAAATCATGGATATTGCCAGCATATTGAAACAATCCGGTGCCATCGGCTCAATCGCGTCACAATTGGGCGTGAATGAACAGGTCGCCGAAATGGGAGCAAATGCGCTTTTGCCTTCCATATTAGGTGGTTTTAAGAAAACCGCACAGGCTCAACCCACGGGCATGGACGGGCTTGGCGGATTGCTTGGCCAATTGGGCGGCGGTGGCTTGTTCGATTCGGTGGTCGCGCCAGAACCAACGCCTGTGGATCAGGGTAATAACATCTTGGGCCAAATTTTCGGATCAAAGGATGTCAGCCGCACAGTCGCCGATCATGCGTCAGGACAGACGGGTATTGATCCGTCGATCCTGAAACAGATGCTGCCGATCCTTGCGATGTTGGTGGCTGGCTATATGGCCAAACAAAGCGGCGGCGAAGCGGCAGGCGGAGGTTTGGGTGGATTGCTCGGCGGAATGCTCGGTGGTGGCGGCGCGGCTGGCGGTGGTCTTGGGGGCGGCCTTGGCGGAATGCTGGGTGGTTTACTCGGCGGTGGCGGCGGCCAAGCAGATCAAGCTACGGCACCAGCAGCAGGCGGACTTGGCGGACTTGCTTCAATGCTAGACATGGACGGCGACGGCAATCCCTTGGATGAGATTATGGGGATGGCGGGGAAAATGATGCGCTAAACTCTGCGGCTCTGCTTAATTTTACACGAACAAATTTCGCGCAGAGTACGCAGAGTTTCGCAGAGAAACAGAGGGGTTTGTGCGTTAATCATGTGAAACAAATCTCACTACTATTGCAACAGAAGCAATACTTTCAGTTCACGCTTAACGCTCATGCGTAAAAGCAATATGCTTTTCTCTGCGTCCCCTGCGGAACTCTGCGCCTCTGCGCGAAATACTCTACGTCTGTTGAAAAGGCCGAGGCTGAATATGCTCACATATTCATAATAAAGAACAATTGGCTGTTTTTTGCATGCCCGATCAGCCACAGGCGGTTACCGATGTAATCATAAGGGGTGACAGGTGAAATCCTACATTGCAAGTAGGAATAATTTAAGAGGTATTACTCTGATGTACTCAAAGGCCATTGCTGCGATTGAAAGGTTACAGAAGGTTACGACGTTATTGCAGTTTTTGGGAAGGCAATAAGGACGAAGGGTAGGAGTTAAGTGCAAGGTCAGCAAAAGCTGTAGAATTATTGTGCTACATTAAAGATGTTGACAATGAGCCGTTCAAAATCTGAAGATCGACAATTACATTATGCTCGGAGCGCTTAATGGCAAGCCTGTTGTGTGTGTTTGGACCCCAAGAGGTGACGCAGTTCGCGTTATTTCAATGAGGATTGCAGATGATGAAGAACGTGAAATCTACCGAAAAGAACTGGATCGATCCGGATGATGCGCCAAAGCTGAACCAGATTTGGGCCGATGAAGCCGACGCATATCGTGGCAAAACACTGGTGCGCCGTGGTCGACCCAAGCTTGAGCAAACCAAGCAGCATGTCTCATTGCGGCTTGATCCTGATGTTCTGGAGAGTTTTAAAGCGAGTGGCCCGGGGTGGCAGGCCCGGATCAATGAGGTGTTGAGAAAAGCGGCGCATCTTTAGGCCGCCTTGATATAATTGTCATTTGAGTCAATAATTAAATGCACAGTCTCCTGTATCCCTGTCGATATCGTAACCTCAAAATTTAAAATCATCATTTAATTAGCTGTTAAAATTATTTTATTATGTTTCGATAGGTCTTTTCTATCGAAGGAATATTAATATGAAATATTCAATACAATCGTTTAGGCGCATTCTTTTATGTGTATTACCTGTGATTTCAAGTTGCGCCCCTTCTAATGCAGATAAACTAGGCATGATTTATACCGGATCGGGTGATGAAATACAGCAAAGACAAGCAGTTATTGATGAAACCGTGATAGCAATTAGAAACCGTGATTTTTCCAAATTGAATGATATGGAGCTGGAATATCGAAGCAAACGATCATTGACATCTAGCGGAACTTGGAAATTATATGAATATTATAGTGCATTAAAAGGAGAGCTTTCAGAAGATAGTCACACTGGCAGTTGTCGATTTAAAGGCGATCCATTTCTATCTGAGTGGGAGCAGTTTGATCTTCGTGCGCCTGCGCCGATGATAATTAGAGCAAGATTAATGATCGTATATGCATGGTGTCAACGTGGATTTGGTTATAGTAATTCTGTATCTATTTCCAATGCAGAAAAGTTTCGTATTACTTTGCAGCAAGCGAGTTCTATATTGGAAACAAAGCGTGCTTACGCTTCGGTCGATCCTGAGTTTTATCCGGTGATGGGGGAGATTTATTTTGGCCTAGGACAAGTCGACTCCAATGTTGAAAAGTTGTTCGAAGAAGGTATTGCTCGCGAGCCTTACTATTATAGCATTTACCTTCAAGGATATGCACGTCACATGCCCAAATGGGGTGGGAGTGCTGGAGATGTTGAGCAATTTGCACAACATGCAGCAAAAATAACGCGGTCAGGTGTTGGTATGAGTACGTATGCCCGCCTTTATTGGTACATGATGGAATGCCAATGCGGTGATAACAACGAAACCAGCAATATGGATTGGAACAAAGTTAAAGAAGGCATGAATGATATATTCTTGAAATACCCTACTGACTGGAATGCATCTAATTTCGCACAATTTTCCTGTTGGAATAATGATAAGGTGGAAGCAGCAAAATATTTTGGTAAGATTAAAAAGAATTTTTTACAGGCATGGAGTAGCTCAACTGAATTCGAGTCATGCAAAAGATTTTCAACCGAATAATACTCACTAAATTGGTAAAGAATTTAGCATTTGAAAGAGGAAGAATTTCGCTATTTACGCCCCAGTTTTGCAATGTCACGCATATCCCCTCAAACGCCCTCCACCAACAACACTGCCCCATCAGCCCCCGTCACCCGAACCTTGTCCCCCACACCAGCATCCGCACCGCGCGCTGACCACACGCTGTCACCGACCTTAACCCGCCCCGTGCCGTGGTCGATGGCTTCGACTACGGTTACGATCTCACCGGTTAGCCTTGCGCCGCGGTCGTTTAGGTTGGGGTCGCTGGAGATGATCGGATTGCTGGCAAACCAGCGACGGCCAAAATAGACGGTGGCGACGGCGAGTACGGCGAATACCGCGATTTGCACTGCGCCTGATATGGGTAGCAGGAAGGCCAATATCCCCGTCACGATCGCTGCAACCGCGAACCAGATGAGGAAAAATCCCGGCACAATTATTTCTGCCGCACCCAACAGGACGCCGACAAGGATCCAGAGCCAATGGGGCTCCAACGCATTTAGCCAATCCATATTATGCGTCCTTCTTGCCGAGTGCATCCTTGGCGAGTTCGCCAATTCCGCCAAGTGTGCCGATCAACGCGGTCGCCTCGACCGGGAACAGGATGGTTTTGGCGTTGGGTGATGTGGCAAACTGGCTGATCGCATCGACATATTTTTGCGCTACGAAGTAATTGATGGCTTGCGTGTTGCCCTTTGAAATGGCTTCGGAGACAACGCGGGTTGCCTGCGCTTCGGCTTCGGCTTCGCGTTCGCGGGCTTCGGAATCGCGGAATGCAGCCTCGCGGCGACCTTCGGCTTCCAGAATTTGCGCTTGCTTGCGGCCTTCCGCGATGTTGATGTCGTTTTGACGCTGCCCTTCGGATTCTAGGATCGAGGCGCGCTTTTCGCGCTCGGCCTTCATCTGCCGCGTCATTGCGTTGACAATGTCAGCAGGCGGGCGGATATCTTTCAGCTCAACACGGGTGACTTTTACGCCCCATGCTTCGGTGGCGAGATCGATGACCGAGAGCAATTGCGCGTTGATCTGGTCCCGTTTGGACAGGGTTTCATCAAGGTCCATTGATCCCATCACGGTGCGCAGGTTGGTCGTGGTCAGCTGCATAATGGCGAGATACAGGTCGGACACTTCATAGGCCGCTTTTGCCGCATCGAGCACTTGGAAGAACACGACGCCGTCCACCGCGACCATGGCGTTATCTTTGGTAATGATTTCCTGACCCGGAATATCGAGGACCTGTTCCATCATATTCACCTTGCGCCCGACGCGATCAAAGAACGGAATGATAAAGGTAAGCCCGGGCTGAGCCGTCTGGGTATAACGGCCAAAGCGTTCAATTGTATAGACAAAGCCTTGTTTAACCGACAACACGCCCATGAATAGGATGGCAATCGCCAACACCAGTAAACCAATTGCAGCAAAGCCCATAAAATCCTCCTGTTTAATTAACGCGATATTGCCGTATAGTTTGACTGTCGCCAAGCTTAATCGGACAAAGGGGAACGAAATGTCGACAGTGTATGACGCGGTACAGAGGCTGAAATTTGTGCGCTCGGCGCTGTATGTGCCCGCATCCAACGCACGTGCGCTTGAAAAGGCGCTGGGGCTGGACGCGGATATGCTGATTATCGATCTGGAAGATGCCGTAGCACCCGATGCCAAGGACGCGGCGAGGGCAGCGGCGATTGCGTTTGTCCAACAAGGTGCGGCCGGTAAATTCGTCGCGGTCCGTGTGAACGCCCCGGATAGCGGCTGGTTTGATGCAGATGCAAAGGCGTTTAAAGATATCAAAGTTGATGCGCTTATCCTGCCAAAGGTGGAATCGCTTGAAATGGTAAAACGGGTTTGTAACAATGTGCAAACGCCAGTTATCGCAATGATCGAAACGCCAGAGGGTCTTTATGCAGCGCGGGAAATCGCCGGACACCCCCGGGTTGCGGGCTTGATTGCGGGCATAAATGACATATCCGAGCTTTGCGGCATACAACCCGGCCCCCAGCGTCAGGGGTTGGAGTTAAGCCTGCAGATGATTGTTCTGGCGGCAGCAAGTGCCATAAAACCTGCGTTTGACGGTGTGTGTAACCGCTTGGATGATATGTCAGGATTTGAGAGCGAATGCGTGCAGGGGCGTACTTTCGGATTTACCGGCAAAACTCTGATCCATCCCAACCAGATTGCACCTGCCAATATGGCCTTCTCTCCGACGCAAGCCGAAGTAGAGGATGCAGGGGCGCTTTTGGCAGAGGCGAAGGCCGGTGCAACACGATTTAGGGGTCGCATGATCGAGGCTATGCATGTAAAGCAAGCAAAGTTGACGATGGAGCGAGCCGCTTATGCGATAAATGGCCTCGTTTAGAACTTTTAGGGCTTAAAGTTTTAGGATGGTTGGATAATGCGGTTTGGTCCGCTTGCATCAGTTGCGTTTCTCTTGGTTTTGGCAGGGGCCCCTGTTGAAGCCAAGACTGTTGAGCAATCACTGCGTGACCATATCGCCGCGCTGGCGAGCGATGAATATGAGGGACGTGCGCCCGGGACCGCTGGTGAACAAAAGACGCTTGGCTATATCATGGCGGCTTGGCAAAAAGCCAAGTTAAAACCTGGTGCTGATACCAATAGCTGGTTTGCACCCGTACCCTTGCTGCAACGTGCGCCGCTTGCATCCAAATTCAGTTTTTCGACCAAAGAAAAAACGCTGCGTTTTCTTGCCGATGAAATCATTCTTACCGGCCGCGATGAAACTTATCAGAAGAAAGCCCTGCCGCTTGTTTTTGGCGGCTACGGGATTAACGCCGATGGAACCGCGATTGACGGCGTCATTGGTAAAGCCGTGCTGATACTATTCGATCAACCTGAAACAGCCCCCGCCGCGATGAAATCCGCACGGGCACGGCGCGAGGCTCTGGTGAAGGCCGGCGCAGAGGCCGTGTTTGTCGTTGCCGATAATGGCCAAGGCAATTGGGCCGCAATCCGCCGTCAATTGCTATCGCGCCCGATAGCACTGCAAACCCGCGAAATCAGGGCACCACTCGAAGGTGCGATCAGTTCCGAATTTGCCGTGGGCATGGTGACAGCAGCGGGCCGTGACTGGGATAAATTGCGGGCGAGTGCAAAGACCCCTAATTTTACGACACAGGATTTGGGGATAAACGGTAACTTTGATGTCACGACCAACATCCGGCGCTTTGACAGCCAGAATGTGATTGGTAAGATTGCGGGTAAGAAAAAAGGCAGTGGCGCAGTGGTCTTTATGGCGCACTGGGACCATTTGGGAATATGCGAACCCGAATCTGTTGAAGACAAAATTTGCAACGGGGCGGTTGATAACGCCAGCGGAATCGCTGTCCTGACCGAAGTGGCTCGCAGTTTGGCAAAGAGCCGTCACGACCGTGACATATACTTCGTTGCGACAACTGCGGAGGAGAGCGGGTTGCTCGGTGCTTATGCATTTGCCGATAAACCACCCGTGCCGCTGGACCAGATTGTTGCTGCGCTCAACATCGACACAATTGCGGTTGCGCCAGCCGGAGCAAAGGTTGCAATTATTGCGCGCGGGATGACGCCGCTTGATCCAACAGTTGACAGCGTTGCCAAGAAACTGGGCCGCAAGGTTGAAAGTTCAACCGCAGCCAATTCCTTCGTACAGCGTCAGGATGGCTGGGTTTTAACACAAAGGGGCGTGCCCGCGATCATGGTGGGCGGGGCCTTTGCCGATCTGGGGAAAATGCAGGCGTTTCTGGAAAGCGATTATCACGGCCCCAATGACGAGCTGACAGATAAAACAATACTAAGTGGTGCTGCAGAGGATGTGGTGCTGCATATCGAACTTGGCCGCACATTTGCCAGTGAGAGCAAATATATGCCAGCAGCTAAGGCCAAATAAGCTAGCGGATGCCGGGGTAACTGGTTACATGGGCCGCCACGAATCGACACGGACAGCATCGGCGGCAACATGATACAAATATCCTTAGGCCTTACTTTTGACGATGTGCTGTTGCAGCCGCGTGCATCGGATATCTTACCAAGCCAGGCCGATACACGGACATTTGTAACGCCTTCAATCTCGCTCAACATCCCCATTCTGTCCTCCGCGATGGATACTGTTACCGAAGCACGTATGGCGATTGTCATGGCGCAACTGGGCGGCATCGGCGTGTTGCACCGCAATCTGTCGATTGAAGAACAATGCGCCGCCGTGCGTCAGGTAAAGCGCTTTGAAAGCGGAATGGTGGTCAACCCGATCACGATTGCACCCGAGGCTACTCTGGCCGAAGCGCAGGCGATTATGGCGGCGAATGCGATTTCCAGCATTCCTGTGGTGGAGGCAAGCGGAAAACTTGTCGGTATTCTTACCCACCGGGATGTCCGCTTTGCCGAACAAGCTGGACAACCCGTATCTGAACTGATGACCCGCGATAATCTGGCAACGGTATCGTTGGGCGTGACCCAAGACGAAGCACGCCGCTTGCTGCATCAGCGTCGTATCGAAAAGCTGCTTGTGGTCGATGATGCCTATCACTGTATCGGCCTGATTACCGTCAAGGACATCGAAAAAGCGGTTACCTATCCCAATGCTACCAAGGACAGCAAAGGCCGCCTGCGCGTTGCCGCTGCGACCACGGTGGGTGAAAAGGGCATGAGCTATACCCGCGCTTTGGTTGAAGCCGAATGCGATGTGATTGTTGTGGATACAGCTCACGGACATAGCGCGATGGTTTCCGCCGCAGTTGCCGAGATCAAAAGGATGTCGAGCGATATTCAGGTGATCGCTGGCAATGTCGCCACTGCCGAAGCCACCCGTGCGTTGATCGATGCAGGGGCGGACGGCGTAAAGGTCGGCATCGGCCCAGGATCGATCTGCACCACCCGCGTGGTTGCTGGCGTCGGCGTGCCGCAATTGACCGCAATCCTTGAAGCTGCGTCAGAGGCGAAAAAATCCGGTATTCCGATCATCGCCGATGGCGGCCTGCGCACATCGGGGGATGTGGCAAAGGCACTGGCGGCTGGCGCTTCGGCGGTTATGGTTGGATCTTTGCTGGCGGGCACCGAAGAAGCGCCCGGCGAAACATTCCTGTATCAGGGCCGCGCCTATAAAAGCTATCGCGGCATGGGATCGGTGGGGGCCATGGCGCGGGGTTCGGCAGACAGGTATTTCCAACAGGATATCAAGGATCAGCTGAAACTCGTTCCCGAAGGTATCGAAGGCCAAGTTCCGTTCAAAGGCCCGGCAAGCGACGTTGTCCATCAACTGGTCGGCGGGGTAAAAGCAGCGATGGGCTATACCGGATCGAAGACAATTCCCGATTTGCAGGAACGCGCACAATTCGTGCGGATCACCAATGCAGGCCTGCGCGAAAGCCATGTGCATGATGTGACGATAACACGGGAAGCTCCGAATTATCCGACGCAGGGATAGAGTATAACCCGATGAAACCCGCCGCCCAACTCCAATCTGCTATCGAGTTGCTCGATGAAATCATTATCGCGGCGCGGGATAATGGGCCGTCTGCGGATGCACTAGCAACGAAGTTTTTTGCCGCGCGGAGGTATGCGGGTTCGAAAGACCGGCGCAAAGTGCGCGATCTGGCCTGGAGTGCGATCCGTGCTTTTGGCGAGCGGCCGGAAACTGCACGCTCTGCCTTTGTGGCACTTGCAGACAAGGACCTTGAGCTGGCGGCGTTGTTTGACGGCACGCCTTATGGCCCCACGGTCATTGATGCTGACGAAGCTAGGGCGCAAGGCGAGGTTATCCCCGCATGGATCAAGCCGCTGTTTTCGCCGTTAATTGACGAGCAAGAGCAAGCTGCCTTGTTGAAGCGTGCGCCACTTGATCTGCGCGTCAACCGGTTGAAGGGCGACCGTGCATCAGTGATCGCGGATTTACCCGAAGCCGAAATCCTGTCGCAATCGGACGATGCGCTGCGCCTGCCCACCGGCTTCGCGGTTGAAAACCATCCTGTCATTTTACAAGGCTGCGCTGATATTCAGGATCTGGGTAGTCAGCTGATCGTAAATGCGTGTGAAGCAAAGCCCGGAATGACGGTGCTCGATTTATGCGCGGGCGCAGGTGGAAAGACACTGGCGCTCGCTTCGGCGATGATGGGTGAGGGCCGTTTGATCGGTAGCGATACGAACCGTAACCGGCTCGGCCAGCTGACCCCGCGTGCACAGCGTGCCGGTGCGCGCAACATCGAAACGCTGCTCCTCAATCCCGGACAGGAAAGCACGATGCTGGGCGAACTTGTCGGGAAATGCGACCTTGTGCTGATCGATGCGCCGTGTTCGGGCAGCGGCACATGGCGGCGCAATCCTGAAACGCGTTGGCGGTTGAACCCTGTTCGGCTGCACCTGGTGACCGATGCGCAGGCAATATTGCTAACCATCGGCGCAGAAATGGTCGCTTCTGGCGGACACTTGGTGTATGCCGTATGTTCGTTGTTAGAAGATGAGGGCAGGGGGCAGGTGGAGCGTTTTCTGGAATGTCACGACGGCTGGCGGGTGTGCGATGCCGATATCCCCGCCGGACGTATTCAGGGATGTGGCCTAATGCTGACCCCGTATCATGACGGTTCTGACGGCTTTTTCTTGGCGCGGTTGCAAAAGCTATGATAGCACAGACCGAATTCGAACCACTTTGGAAAAAGATTATGCGTTTTTCACCTGCTGCTATTGCCCTTTCATTTTCATTAGCACTGATTTCAAGTGCGGGGATCGGCAAAAAAGCCGATTACCAGATTGACCCCCGTTCGGTCGCTATGCTGGCCGAAGGCGATGCTGCGGCAAAAACTCAAAAACTGGAAGATGCGGTTGATTGGTATCAAACCGCCTTGGCCGTCGATCCACGTAACCGCGCCGCTTATGTGGCAATGGCGCGTGTTGTGCGTGCGCAGGGCCTTAATGGTAAAGCGATCCGTTATTATAAAGAAGCGCTGGAACTTGACCCCAATGACCTGACTGCACTCGCTGAGCAGGGCGAAACAATGGTCGCAAAGGGCGCGTTAGAAGCCGCACGCCAAAACCTGGCGCGGCTCAAATTGCTCTGCCGAAATGATTGCGGCAAGGTTGACAGTCTGGCGCTGAATATCAGTAAAGCTGGACAGAAACCGACATTGCAGGCCAGTGCGGTGCAAATTAAACCGGTTGTGGGCGAGATAAAAGAAAAGGTGAATTGAGCGGCTTTCCATTTCTGTTTCGAGTGCTGATTACACAATAAACCCCAGAAAACCGTGCAAGTTCACACCCGATTTCACATTCTGGATTAGCTGGATATCATGCCCATACAGCTATTCGGGCGGTTACTGATGTCAGGCATGTGGTGGAAGGACAAATCCTATATTGCAACAGCATTGCGTGTTAGCAGAGGCTGTCCGATTTTTTGTAAAAGAGCTGAGAGATGGGGAGAGGGCAGGATTGGAGGTATGTTCTGCTCTCTCCCTATCTCTCGTCTCTTTTACACTTTTGAACGGTACGGCAGCAGAATGTAGGCACTTAAAGTACGACAACTTCAAACATAATCACCTCGTCATTCCCGCAAAGGCGGGAACCCATCGCCTAGCTCATAGTTTACAAAGCAAGGGTGTTCAGTACCTCAATTTTAGGCGATGGTTTCCCACCTTCACGGGCATGACGAAGCACTTTGATTGAGAGTTATGCCTTGAATCATAATAGCAGCTCGCCCCAACGCTCAAATCAATGCTTCAAACTCTGCCAAAATTCCTTCATATAACCGCCGCTTGAACGGCACGATCAGATGCGGCAGGCGGTGCGCGTCGACCCAGTCCCAGCGTGAAAATTCTGCGTGCGCGGTTTCGATGTTGATATCACTATCCGCGCCCTTGAACCGCATCAGGAACCACCATTGCCGCTGTCCGCGATATTTGCCGCGCCAGATGCTGCCGACCAGTTCGTCGGGCAGATCATAAAAATGCTCATCTGCACTCTGCGCGATCACATCGACCAAATGAGCGGCGATACCGGTTTCTTCTTCTAATTCACGCAAAGCTGCTTCGCGAGGGTCTTCGCCTTCGTCAATCCCGCCTTGTGGCATTTGCCAGGCGTCGCTTTCCGGATTGTCGATCCGCTGGCCAACAAAGACCCTGCCGTCCATATTGGCGAGCATGATCCCGGCACAGAGGCGGTAAGGAAGTTCGTCTTGTTCGTTCATGCGTCTGCTAAAGTATTTGGAGCCATGATCTCAGCGAGCATTTCTTTGAGGGCGGTGACATAACTCTCCACATCGCCCTGTGCAGAGGGAATACCTTTGCGGATATTGATATGTCCATGGATCGTACCATCGGCGCTGATATGGCGCACAGAGATTGCTGCGGCCTTGAGCGCTTCGACATAGGCAAGGCCCTGATCGCGCAGGGGATCCAGACTCGCGGTCGTGACCAGACTGGGTGGCATACCTTTGTGGTCAAAATTAAGTGGCGCACCGCGATAATCACTGCCGTCTGCATTATACGCTGTATGGAAATATGCCATCAGCGGCTCGGTCAATAAATAGCCATCGGCAAAATCGGCCATACTGGGCCAGTCATTATGTTCCGATACCACGGGATAAATCGGATGTTGCAGGATCACTGGCACGTCCGCCGGGTTATCACGTAGCGCCATTGTTGTAACAATTGTCAGGTTTCCGCCCGCGCTATCGCCCGATGTAATCAGCCCTGTAACCTTTAGGCCGAGTTCGGCAGGGCTGGACGCGATCCAGCGCGTGGCCGCTTCGCAATCAATTGCTGCTGCTGGAAAGGGATATTCTGGCGCGAGGCGATAATCAATCGAGATCACCGGCAAATCCAGTAAACGCGCCGCTTCTGCGCAATAAGGTTCGTAACAAAACAGGTCTCCGATTACAAAACCGCCACCATGGTAAAATACCATAACCGGTCCTGCTTCACGGCTCTCGCGGGTATCGTAAAGGCGCGCCGGGATCGTTCCTGCTGGTCCGGGTATCGCCAAATCGCGGATCACTGCCAAATCCCCAACCGGCGCATCGACCATGTCACGCATCCCGCGCTGCATCTCGCGTGCTTCGGGTGCAGGCAAGTCCTGTAATTTCGGTCCCGGCACCGAATTCAGAAATTGCAGGAATAGCGCCACATCGGGGCGGACATAAGGATCAGACATATTAGTTTCTCTCCTGTTCAGATGCCTATCGTTATGCAGTTGTAGTGCGTTCGTCCAGTGCGATTGCGAACAGAGGGCAAGCTAGATGTATGTGCGACACAGATTTTCTAAATTGCGCGCACGACAATATGTGCTTAGGCAGGGATGAAATAGGAATTTGAAGGCGGGATAGATGGCCACAGCATTAAAAATTGAAGATCGCACAACCGCGCCAGAGGCAAGCGAGTCGGTCGTTGTCCGCTTTGCCGGGGACTCAGGCGACGGGATGCAGTTGACTGGTGGGCAGTTCACGCTGTCCACCGCACTTGCCGGAAATGATTTCGCGACCTTCCCCGATTTCCCTGCCGAAATTCGTGCGCCAATCGGAACACTGTTTGGGGTCTCCGCATTTCAGATTAACTTTGGATCGCAAGCCATTGATACCGCAGGGGATCAGCCAGACGTGTTGGTGGCGATGAACCCCGCCGCGCTTAAAACCAATTTGCAGGCGCTGCGCGATGGCGGACTGATTATTGCGGATACCGGCGAGTTTAACGAACGTAATCTGACCAAGGCCAAATATGCCAGCAACCCGATTGAAGACGGCAGCCTCGCGAAGTGGCAGGTTCTGGCCTTTGATATCAGCGCGCTGACGCTGGAGGCGGTTAAGCCGTTTGGCATGGGCAATAAAGACGCGCTGCGGTGCAAGAATATGTGGACGCTTGGTCTGGCGCTCTGGATGTTTGACCGTGACCGGCAACCGATTATTGACTGGCTGAATGTAAAGTTTGCCAAAAAGCCGGAGTTAGCCGGAGCCAATATCGCGGCGCTGAACGCGGGTCATGCTTACGGCGAGACAGCTGAGCTTTCCGGGCCTTTGAAGCAGTTTAATGTCGGCGCTGCATCGGTTGCGCCCGGGCTATATCGCACGATTACAGGAGCTGAATCGATTTCGCTCGGGTTGGTTGCCGGAGCGCAGCTTGCTGGTCTCAAGATGTTCTTCGGCGGATATCCGATCACACCAGCATCGGCGATCCTCCACCATTTGTCGCGGCTTAAAGAATACGGGATCACCACGTTTCAGGCCGAGGATGAGATTGCGGCGATTTGTTCTGCCATTGGCGCAAGCTATGCCGGGCAATTGGGGGTCACGTCCTCGTCGGGGCCGGGTATTGCGTTAAAGGGCGAGGCGATGGGCCTTGCGATTATGACCGAATTGCCGCTGATTATCGTCAACTCTCAGCGTGGTGGGCCATCAACAGGACTTCCGACCAAGACCGAACAGTCCGATCTATATCAAGCAGTTTACGGCAGAAATGGGGACGCACCTATGCCAGTTATCGCGGCGCGTTCACCCGTTGATTGCTTTGATTGCGCGATTGAGGCGGTTCGGATTGCCGTGCAGTATATGACACCAGTGATGCTGTTGACCGACGGCTATATTGCCAATGCGGCCGAACCTTGGGCCGTGCCCGACCTCAATGAATATAAGCCGTTTCCTGTGGAGTTCATGGACGAGGCGCAAGAAGGTGGCTTCAAACCTTATGGGCGCGATGCGGCGCTCAAACGCCCATGGGTTAAACCCGGCACGCCTAAATTGATGCACCGTATTGGCGGGATTGAGAAGGAACTCGACACCGGTCATATCAACTACGGGCCAGAAAACCATCAGGCGATGACCGACATTCGCAGTGCCAAGGTAAACGGCGTGGCGGACAGCATTCCGGACCAGCAGATTGAACTGGGCGAAGCGGGCGCGAAATTGGCAGTTGTGGGCTGGGGCAGCACCTATGGCCCAATCCACCAAGCCGTAAAGCGTGCACGCCGTGCCGGGAAAGACGTTGCGCAAATCCATATCCGCCACATCTGGCCAATGCCAAAGAATATGGGCGATTTACTTAAGAGTTTTGACCGCATCATCGTGCCGGAAATGAACACCGGGCAGTTAAAGACCATCTTGCGCGACCAGTTTTTGGTCGATGCAAAACCGGTGAATAAGGTAAGCGGTCAGCCATTTACGATTGCGGAGATGGAAGCGGCGGTTGAGGGAGCACTTTCTTGATTATAATTCAACGTCACCCAACCACACTTCGTCATGCTGAACTTGTTTCAGCATCCATCCTGCCAAACAGGCCGAGGAGCAAAGAGGCGAAATGGACCCTGAAACAAGTTCAGGGTGACAAGTGTTGTTTTGAAGGGACGTTCAGTTGAAGCGCGATATGGATTTAGTCCGGGAGCTTTTGATTCAAATTACTGACAATAATTTGCAGCCGCATGAGGAGTGGAGCGACGAAGTGATCTATCATCTTAAAATGTTATCCGATGTTGGGTACATCAAAGGCGTCGCATTCATGCAGACTGATCAAGGCTGGATCGCTGCACCTTCCAATCCCCAGCTGGAGTGGTTTGGGCACGAGTTTCTCGAAACTATTCGTGAGAGAAGTATTTGGGATAAAGTCAAAAAAATGGCCAAAGAAAAAGGCGTTGGTTTGACAATCGACTCGATTACAAAAATTGCATCGACAGTGGTGACTTCGCTGATAACAGCAACGAATAGCTAAGGCAAAACTATGAACGACATGACCCCTCTTAAAACCACCACGCCCAAGGATTGGGAAACTGACCAAGAGGTCCGCTGGTGCCCCGGTTGCGGGGACTATGCGATCCTGAAGGCGGTGCAGCGCACGATGCCAGAGATTGGCGGGACGCCGGAAAACACCGTGTTTATTAGCGGTATCGGCTGCTCCTCGCGCTTTCCTTATTATATGGAGACATACGGTTTTCACACCATACACGGCCGCGCGCCGGCGGTGGCGACGGGGGTGAAGCTTGCCAATCCAGACCTTGATGTGTGGATCATTACCGGTGACGGTGATGCGCTGTCGATTGGGGGCAATCACACGATGCACCTGTTGCGGCGTAATCTCGATTGCCAGATCATGCTGTTTAATAACGAGATTTATGGCCTGACTAAGGGGCAGTATTCGCCGACTTCGCGGGTTGGGACTACCACGCCGTCCACGCCATATGGATCGGTTGACCGCCCCGCAACGCCGTGCGCGTTTGCACTGGGTTCGGGCGCACGGTTTGTGGCGCGGGGGTTTGACGTGTCGAAGAATTTGGTCGATGTGTTGAAGGCGGCTCACGCGCATCGCGGTGCAGCTTTTATCGAGATATTTCAGAACTGTATCGTCTATAATAAAGACGTGTTTGAGGAATTTGCCGTCCCTAAGGGTGCTGACGATCATCAGCTTTGGTTGAAGAACGGCGAGCCGATGTTGTTCGCAAAAGGCACAAAGGGCATCGCGCTTGATATCGCAGCGCTGACGCTAAAGGTCGTCGATGTGGAGGGTGACGATTGGCAGGCCGCAGGCGTGATCGTTCACGACGCAACCAACCGCAGCGTCGCGCACATGCTGGTGGAAATGCCGTTCGGTGAATTCCCGATGGCGCTGGGCGTTCTATACGATGATCCGCGGCCTACGTTTAATGATGCCGTGGTCGCACAAAATGCTTCGGCGAGCGAAGGTAAGTCGGCCGATCTGGGCAAGTTGCTGGCAAAGGGTCAGACTTGGACTGTGGCGGAGGGCCATCCGGAGATTTGAATTTTATGTTGCACTTTTAATGGGTTCACACGAAGACACGAAGATGTTGAGTTCAAACGAAATTGAAGGGCTTGCCAGCGTTGTTGTAAATGCCGGATACGAGCTTCATCGGAATATTGGGCCGGGTTTGCTCGAATCTGCATATGAAGCTTTGATGGCATCGATTTTGGTTAAGGAGGGTTGCAATGTCCAAAGGCAAGTGCCCATCCAAATGAATTATAAAGGCGTTATCATAGATAACGCATTCAAGGTCGATTTGCTGCTAAACAATTGTTTGGTAATCGAATTAAAGTCAATTGAACACCTGACAGCAGTTCATGGCAAACAGGTTCTGACGTATCTTCGCCTCATGCATCTCCCGCCCGGTTTGTTGATGAACTTTGGCGAAGCCACATTCAAATCGGGTCTAAGGCGCATCGCCAATGATTATTACGGCAAGATAGGTTAATGCTGACATCTTCG
>JAYUPC010000152.1:0-2800 GCA_043760355.1 Sphingomonadales bacterium | reverse complement strand
GCATCTGGCACTGGTCGCCAAATCCATAGAGTTCAAGGATATCATCAAGATAGGCCGCACCCATACCCAAGACGCGACCCCGCTGACCTTGGGTCAGGAATTTGGCGGCTATGCCCATCAGGTGTCCCAAGGCATCATGCGGGTGAACAAGATTTTGCCCGAGATTTATGAACTGGCCCAAGGCGGCACCGCTGTTGGCACTGGCCTCAACACCCGCGTCGGCTGGGATACCCGCGTCGCCGCCAAAATCGCCGCGATCACCAACCTGCCCTTCGTCACCGCCCCGAACAAGTTCGAGGCTCTGGCCGCCCATGACGCCATGGTGATGTTTTCAGGTGCCCTGAAAACCGTCGCCGTCTCGCTGTTCAAGATCGCCAATGACATGCGCTTTCTGGGCTCGGGCCCGCGCTCGGGCCTTGGGGAACTGTCCTTGCCCGAAAATGAACCCGGTTCCTCGATCATGCCCGGCAAAGTGAACCCGACACAGTGCGAGATGCTGACCATGGTTGCCGCACAAGTCATTGGCAACCATCAGGCTGTAACCGTGGGCGGAATGCAGGGGCATCTGGAACTCAATGTGTTCAAACCTATGATCGGCGCCAATGTACTGCGCTCGATTGAACTTCTTAGCATCGGTATGACAAGTTTTGCAGAACGCTGTGTCGCCGGGTTGGAACCCAATCGCCCGCGTATTGCTGAACTGGTCGAGCAGTCGCTGATGCTCGTCACCGCGCTCGCGCCGGTGATCGGATATGACAATGCTGCAAAGATCGCTAAACATGCGCATGCCAAGGGACTTACTCTTAAAGCAGCTGCGCTTGAACTCGGTCTGGTTGACGAAGCGACCTTTGATACCCATGTTCGTGCAGAGGATATGGTTTAGGAGACCAACGATGTTGAAATCTATTGCAGGAGCCGTTGTCGGTGAAGTAATTGGCCGTCGTCAGGGCCACGGCCTGTTAGGTGCTGGCATTGGCCTTGTTGCCACTCGCATTGCTACACGGTCTTTGCCAGGTGCATTATTGGTCGGCAGCGCGATATTGGCGAAGACGGTCTATGACAGACGCAAAGAGCGTCGTTTAACCAACTCGGCTACTTCCCCGTCAAATAATACCCTGTCCCCGCCGCCTGCCAATCTTTAACGCTCTCAATCGGCGCGACCAGCATCAATACGTTGAGCGTCAGATTATCGCGGATCATGTATGCTGCGAACAACTCGAAAATGATTGCAATCGTCAGCGTTGCTTTCCACGGTAAACGTGAGGCCAAGAAAAAGCCTAAGGTCATCCACATGATGTCGGCCATCGAATTGACGATGCTGTCCCCAGCATAGCCATAAGAAATCGTGACTTCGCGGTAGCGGTCAATGATAATAGGCGAATTCTCCATTATTTCCCATGCACCCTCGGCCAAAATCGCTAGCGAAACCGCGACGCCAAGATGAAACACCCCCGGCCATTTGCGGCGCAGCAAATAACCCGCACCGTAAAATACAAATCCGTGGATGATATGGCTCATCGTATACCAGTCGCTCAGATGCTGGCTATTCTCTCCTGATTGTACAATACCATGCCAAAGTTTGATGGTGCCGCACGCACACATCGGCGGGCGGCCCATTGCAAATAAGATGCCTGCAAAAGTCAGAAACAACAGGGCTGCGATAAGTGTACTAGACTTGCTGATTCGCAGCGGCCAATCCATTGTCATCTCCCAAAAAATCTTGACGATCGGTATTGTCTTCGCGCATGTGCGATCATGGCTCAAGTAAATAATTCGGGATCGGCACAATTGGAACGGCGCGGGCTGCTTTTTGTGCTGTCTTCGCCCTCTGGTGCTGGGAAATCAACACTCTCGCGCATGTTATTAATGTCTGACCCGACAATTGACCTCTCCGTATCCGCCACCACAAGGCCACCGCGCCCCGGGGAAAAGGACGGCGTTGATTATCATTTCACTGATGTACCGGGTTTCAAGAAGATGGTGGCTGATGGTGAGCTGCTTGAATGGGCGCATGTTTTTGGCCACCGTTACGGTACGCCCAAGGCCCCGGTGGAAGCCGCACTTGCAGCAGGGCGTGATGTTCTGTTCGATATTGATTGGCAAGGTGCGCAGCAGCTTTATCAAGAAGCCGGCCCTGATGTGGTGCGCGTGTTTATCCTGCCGCCCTCCATCGAAGAACTCGAACGGCGCCTGCGTTCGCGGGGCACCGATAGCGACGCCGTTATCGCTGACCGAATGAGCCGTGCCAAGGCCGAAATCGGGCATTGGGATGGCTATGACTATGTCCTTATCAACGACGATGTTGAAGGATGTTTTGAAAAGGTTAGCCAGATATTGACGGCGGAACGCATGAAACGACGGCGGCAAAGGGGGTTGATAGGTTTTGTCCGGGATCTAACCGCGGGGTAACTCTGGCGTTGGTCAACCCGATGGGTAGTGACAATTTATTTCACGCAATGACAGAGTGAAAAATAAGATAAAAAAGGCGCGTTAGCTCCTCCCGTTTGCATCAGTTCTAAAATTATAAAATGTCATTTAGAAAAAGAGCTAACGTTCTTATTTCCTTTTTTTACTTTTGTCTTTGTGTGAAACAAATTATCACAACATATCAAATCAAGCCAAGTATAACCTGATTACGCAACCATCCCCAAAAACCTTGCCGCATCCAGAAACTCGCGCTCCCGGTCGTGGCGGTTCTTAATCGCGAAATCATCCGCACCCCACATTTCAGCCTGCCAGTCTTCATCAAGACATAGAGCGTCCCATATCTCTTGTGGTTCGCATACCCGTTCGAACAGCG
>JAYUPC010000151.1:0-24563 GCA_043760355.1 Sphingomonadales bacterium | reverse complement strand
GCAAGCAAATCAAGATAGAGTTCGTAATCACCGTCTTCAAAAAATGTTCGCTCTCGCCGGTTACCGCGCTGTGTAACGTGATGAGGGATACCGGGAATAACAATACGAGGGAGACGGGCCATGGCTTAGAATTAGCAAAATGAGAATGTGAGTAAAGGGGTTATTGCACCTGTCACCGTCAATCCGGTCCCAAGGTTAAGCGGTTTTCGCTTGTATAGGTAAAGGCTGTCGTCCCCGATGCGCTCAGGTTCCCGCGTGTGTCATAGGATAAAGCCGTTGCCCCTGCAGTCGTCAGCTGGTTCAGGCCGTTGGTGCCATAAGCGCGGTTGGTGTTGTAATGCCCCTTCCAAACGTAACTGTCATTGCTGCGGCTGTATAACAGTATCTGGTTCGCCGGATTATAGGTAAAGCCGGTGACGCCCAAGTCCTGTATTGTCCCCGCCAAGTCATGCGTGAAGCCAGTCAGCCGCGATACACCGTCATAGGTGTAGTTTGTCACCGTGCCATTGCCACGGGTGAAGGAAGTGCGGCGACCGTAATCGTCATAGGTCAACCCCTATTTATAAGTCAGTTAAGCCTGTCTAAAATCTGTTCAGCCTTTTGAGCCCAGGCACCAGTGAGTTTCATGGACCTGAACATATCTCTGCACCGGTCGGTATCTCCTCTCCGGTGATGCAACAATGCGAGGTAGATTATGCCGGGAGGGTAACGCCTGCTTGCTGGATTGTTCTCAAGCGCTTCGATCATGTTATCAATACTATGATTGAGCTGGAGATACCGGATCACCGCATCTTGAATGCCGCTCAAAACCTCCTTTACCCCATCGGCGGCAGCAAGACTCCACTACACATCTCTGCCGTAGAGCAATTCGCCCAAGCGCGCACGAACCGTGCATGATGCTTCCTCTACCATGCCTGAGCCATCCGTGCTCCAACAAGCATGAATGACAAATTTGTCAGCAACTCCAGCATTGATTGTGAACGTGTCTTTCGATTTACTGATTTGCAAATCGATCACATCGACAAAATCAGCGCAGTCCCTGTTCCAAAGCAGCCCTTTTCTGCGGAATTGATGCTCCTTCAGGATATCATCAACCTTCGATATCAATTGCTTTTTTGTCATTACCAAATTTTCCACCAAGGTTTAGAAGCAGGAATTACGGTGACAGGTGCAATAACCCCTTTATTCTCCGCTTCTCCACTTTATTATAGCGACTGGTCTGGCGCGAGAAAGAACGATGAGTTTAGGGGTTATTGCACCTGTTACCGTAACTCGGTTATTGCACCTGTCATCGTAACTCAGTTTCTTGAACTAAGCACCATTAAACGAATGTCGCTTAGTTCACCTGACAGCTGTAGCTTAACCGCGTTGATTGGCCATTTGCCAATAATCCAAGCGCAATCCCTAGACCAATCAAATCGCTGACAAAATAGCTGCCAGCGGGAACACCGCTGCCCGTTATTGTGACAGGATTGCTTGCCGCGCAATTTAATCGCGATCCAACTGCGTCTGTCACGATCGCGCCTGTTACTGATTCCGGGCCGTTGTTGGTCACGATAAGCGAATAGGTCGTCGTTGATCCGAACAACAACGTATCATTGGTCTGATCCACATTGCCGTTGACGCCGAATGTATTTGTTTTTGTCACTATAAGGTCAGCCGAAGGAACTACTGTTACCGTGATATTGGCCGCTGCACAATTGGTTGGATCAAGTGTTTGGCAAATCTGGTAACGAATGACATACGTGCCAGCGCGTGTTCCCGTTGGGACGTTCACAGCGCCAGTTGCGGTATTCAAAACAGGAATCTGACCTCCGTTAATCGGGGTTGCTGGCGTTAGAACTGTAGCGGTTACATTGGCGGCACCAACAGGCTGGCCCTCAAGCACGTCATTGGTGAACGCATTCAGAACTGCGTTTGCGCCAACATAGCCGTTTATATTCGTTACGCTGTCATCGGCCGCAACGATTTGGTCGTCCAGAATAGTGTGGACTGATGTTGCATTCGGTGTTCCGCCGCATGTTGTTGTCGATGTTATGCTATAGCTTGAAGGATTGGCCGCTATCGCAAACTGGATTGTTTCTCCTGCGTCAACAATATTGTCCTGAGTGATGACGACGCCCAACGGAATGGCTGCCGATTGATAATTCCCTGCCGGGATCGTCACTGTGAACGTGTTTGTGCCCGATGGTGTGGTGTAATCGGTTCCGAGCGTTGCTGTGCCGCCGGTGATATTGATTGTTACGCTGACCGAGCTTGTAAGGTTGCCAGTCACACGCAAAGTGGGCAGTGAGGGGCTTGCATTGCCCTCTCGCGCGTTGGTTGCAGGCGGAGCGAATTCCACATAGGGGTTAAAGGTGACGACGATATCGTCCAGAAAATTGCCGAAGGTGCCGGCATCGGGTGTGATAAATTGCACGCGCTGAACGCCAGATGCGCCAGTATATGTGACTCCAGCTGTATTCGATCTCGGCGTCCAACTTGTCGTTGATGTGGTTGCCGAGGTTTGCAGGGTTTGCAGCACAGTGCCTGCGTTATTAGCAATCTCAAATCGCACCGTCTGCGTTGCTAGGCCGCCGGGACGGGCCCGGTGGGCATAACGCCAGCGCAGCACTTCGCCGTTCACCACGCAGATGTTTTGAAAGAGTGCACCGGGCGCGTTGGCATTTAACTCCGCAAAAACAACGCCTTCATAAGCAGGAACGGTCTGAAAATTGGTGTCCCAAAGCTCGATATCGCCACTAGTGCTATCCCATCCAGGGACGACGCCATTATTGAAAATCTGAAATGTAGCGGCTCCTGGACCACCGGGATCATTGGATTCAAAGCCTGTGTTTATCATTGAGCGTTGTATCTGCGCTTGCGCAGGCGTGGCGAGCAAAAATGCGGGTAGCAGTGCGGAGATCTTGAAAATTAACCGTACTATCATTTTTACTACTGACTTTTCAATGGGCACTTGACGTAGATTCACTATCACGGAGTTTGCATTTTGCACCACTTAAATTCGCTATAAAGATTGTTATTGCAAATTGTTACAAATGTGAATGCTTGACCGAGGCCAGGTCTTTTTGATTCACCATAAGATAGCAGTTACAGCGAGGTGATTAATTGGAGTTACGGTGGAGTTAGAATTACGGTGACAGGTGCAATAACCCCTTAATTATCCTTAAGCTTGCTTGCAATGTAGGATTGCATATGCCACTCTTTCACTAGACATTGTAAACTACCTGAGCGGATTAAGGGCTTTCAAATCAACACCGCACGTACCTTCCCACAACCCGCAATCGGGTGTGAACTTGCACCGTTTTCTGGGGCCTCCAGCCTCCTCGCCACGTACACCTATGACGATTACGGCCGCCGCACCTTGCCCACCCGTGGCAATGGCACGGTGATCAACTATACCTATGACAGCGTATCGCGACTGACCGGGTTCACGCATGACTTGGCGGGGACGGTGCAGGACTTGAGCGTCACCGACTTAACCTATAATCCAGCAAGCCAGATTACGGGACACTGCCGCTCCAACGCGTATCAGCACCTCGTCCAGTCCCGGCTTTGGCACAGGCACATCATCGCGCAGCTCAAGAATGTCGTAACCGCCATTACCCGTCAGCAAAACCGCAGGCATGCTGGCTAGAATGCTCACTCCGCGCGTTCAAGACCGAACTGGTTCAGATACCATTTTTGGAAATTGATGACACTGCCTTCCTGATCCGAATAGCGCCCCGGGCGGTAACGGCTGGACATGATGCCGTTCTGATTGTTCTCAGTGATGATTTTGTCTTGCGTTGTGGTGGCGTGATAGCCCCAGATCATTTTCTCAATATCAACCTCGGCCTCGGTAGAGCGGCCATCGACGAGCCAGATCATTTCGACATCGGTTGCCAGAGCACCGCGCGGAGTGAACTGGAACAGGATGACGAAATAGTCATCCGCCACAATCTGGCTGAACGGACTAAAGCTTAGGTGCATTCGTCCGCCATCGGGCGCAGTGCGATTGCCCATTAGCGGGGCGGGCGCGGTGCCATCTTGCGTTTCGGCGGACCAGCCGGGCTTGTTCATCCGCTGCATCATAAGGCGCAGATGGCTGCTGTCTGGCGCGTCATCAATCGTACCAACGGGTCGGCCTAAAGCAGCAGCGCTTTCCTCCCACTCTTTCAGCTTGGGCGCAAAATTTGCAACTGCATCAGCTGGCCCCGAACTGGGCCCTGCCCCGACCGCGACTATCGATTCCGACGCGTGCATTGAACAAAATTCAGGATGTGAAGGGACGCAGTGATAGCATTCGAAGAAATTCTCGACGACCAGCTTCCAATTGGCGGTGGTCGGGTAGCTTCCGGAATGCGCGATGCGCGCCTCGGCGATCCCGTGATAATCAAGGATCGGCCCTATATCGGCAAAGGTCGCGTCGAAATCGACCGGTTCATCCTCGCTCATGTTGATGAAAATCAGGCCGTGGAAGACGCGGATATGGCACGCGAACAGGCTGTTGTCGGCCTTGTCAAAATCCTCTGGCATCAGCCGCGCGGAGATTAGGCGACCGTCCAGACCGAAAGTCCAAGCGTGATAGGGGCAGACAAGCCGGGGCGCGTTGCCGCTTTCAGCTTGGCAGATGGTTGAGCCGCGATGGCGGCACACGTTGAAGAATGCGCGGACGCTATCGCTATTTTCGCGAATGACGATGATCTGCTCGTTACCAATGCGGAACAGGAAATAATCGCCTTTGTTCGGAATACGCGAAATATGCCCAGCAACCAGCCATTTCTGACTGATGATTTGATCGAAATCAGCCTTGAACACTGCATCGCTGGCGTAAAACTCTTGATCGAAGCTGTACCCAACTCGCGTATTCGCGGCGAGGCGGCTCATAAGTTCAGTATGCAACATCAGATTTTGATCCGGGCGTTTGAGGGGTCGTAAAGCGGTTTGAGTGAGGCGGTTACGGGGTAGCGAACACCGGCAATTTCGACCTCATAATCGTCGGCACCAATTGGCCCGACCACACCGCGATCTGCGGCATCGACATAGCCAAGCCCGCATGCACCGCCAAGTGTATGGGCGTACATACCAGAGCGAATATAACCGGCGATGCGGTCACCCTGCCAGATAGGTTCGTTATGATAGAGCATCGGCTCGGGCGATTTCAGAAGGAACTGGACAAGGCGCTGCTTCAACCCTGCTTCCTTTTGCGCAAGCAATGCCTCTCGTCCGATAAAGCCGCCCGCCTTGTCGATCTTCACAGCAAAGCCAAGGCCCGCCTCTAGCGGCGTATCCTCATCGGTAATGTCATGCCCCCAATGGCGGTAACCCTTTTCCATGCGCAGCGCGTTCAATGCGTGATAGCCGCAATGTTTGAGGTCAAACGCCGCGCCCGCCGCGACGATTTCGTCATAGACGCCTGTCATGAATTCGGTGGGGATATACAGCTCCCAACCAAGTTCGCCGACATAAGTGATGCGAGATGCGCGGACGATGCCGTAGCCAAGTTCAATCTCTTGTGAGGTCGCAAAGGGGAAGGCCTCATGCGATAAATCATTGGGACAGATCGATTGCAGCAAAGCGCGAGAATTTGGCCCCATGATAGAAATGACGCCCATGCCCGATGACACGTTTGTCAGAACGACGTGCGCGTCGGCTGGTGTGTGGCGTTTCAACCAGTTGAAATCCTTGGTTTCAGTTTCAGCGCCTGTGACGATCAGGTAAGCAGTTTCGGAGAGCCGCGTGACGGTCAGGTCAGCCTCAATCCCGCCTTTTTCATTCAGCCATTGGGTATAGACCAGCTTGCCCGGAGCGACATCGACATCGTTTGCACAGACCCGGCCCAGCACAGCCGCCGCGTCGCGGCCCTCAAGCCGGAACTTGGCAAAGCTTGACTGGTCAAACAAGCCAACGCCCTCACGCACCGCTTTGCACTCCGCTGCATTGGCGTCGAACCAGTTTTGACGGCCATAGCTGTATTCGTATTTGGGCGTGCTGCCGGGTTCGCCATACCAATTGGGCCGCTCCCAGCCGAACGCCTCGCCGTGACACGCGCCTGCCGCGACCAGCCGGTCATGAAGTGCTGATTTGCGAACACCGCGCGCGGTTTCATATTGTTTGAACGGATAATGCGTTGCGTAAAGAAGACCGAGGCTTTCGGTTACCCGTTCGCGCAGATATTTGCGGTTGATCTGGAACGGCATGTTGCGGCGGATATCGACGCTCCACAGGTCAGCAGGCGGGATGCCATCGCGGATCCAGTCAGCCATCACCTTGCCAACGCCGCCCGCCGATTGCAGACCGATGGAATTGAGGCCAGCCGCGACGAAGCAGCCCGCGAGCTCAGCGCTTTCGCCAAGATGATAGCGGACATCGGGGGTGAAGCTCTCCGGGCCGCAGAAGAATTTCTGAATGCCCGCTTTTTCCAGCGCAGGCACACGGCGCATCGCGTCCATCAACAGCGGCTCAAAATGCTCAAAGCTTCCAGCGATTTCATCGAAGCAGAAATCTTCGGAAATGCCGTCCATGCCCCAAGGCCGCGCATTGGGTTCAAACGCGCCGACCAGCAATTTGCCCGCGTCATATTTATAATAACCGCAATAGTCATAATCGCGCAGTACCGGCAAAGTGTTGTCGATGCCTTCGACGCCTTCGAACAACACATAATAATGTTCGCAGGCATGAAGCGGTGCGGCAACGCCGATGCTGGCAGCCAGATCGCGCGTCCACATGCCGCCGCAGATAACTACATAATCCGCGTCGATTGCGCCTACGTCTGTATCAACGCCGGTGACGCGATCACCATTATGGCGGATTTTGCTAACTTTGGTGTTTTCAAAAATCCGCGCGCCGCCGGTCCGTGCACCCTTTGCCAGTGCCTGTGTGATATCGACCGCGTTGGCATAGCCGTCGCTGGGAATATGGATGCCGCCAACGACGTCGTCGACATTGACGATGTTCGCCATCGCTTTGATCTCTTCAGGCGTCACCACATTGACTGGCAAGTCAAACACCTTGGCCATCGACGCGCTGCGTTTCAGCTCTTCGAAACGCTCCATATTAGTCGCCATCGAAATCGAACCGCATTGGCGATAGCCCGTCGCTTGGCCCGTCTCAGCCTCCAACCCGCGGTAAAGCTCGCCGGTATACTTGGCGAGTTTGGTCATATTGATCGACGGGCGCAGCTGCCCGACTAGACCCGCCGCATGCCAAGTCGTGCCGCTGGTCAGCTGCTTGCGCTCAAGCAGGACAACATCGTCCCAACCAATCTTGGTCAGATGATACGCAATCGAACAGCCGATCACGCCGCCGCCGACAATGACGACTTTCGCCTTTTTTGGGAGTTCAGTCACGCGGATTATGCCTTCATCTTCGCATTATCGGGATCATAGGCGGGGTATTCGAGCACCTTTCCCACGCGCCGTTCGCCTTGCAGCATGATGTCAAAGCTTGACCCCGGCGCAGCGTTCTCAATCGGTACGCATGCGAAGAACAAGCTCTTGCCCGTGCGGTGACCATAGCCGCCCGATGTGGTCAAACCGATACAAGTATCGCCGACCAAGCAAGGCTCTGCGCCGCGCACATCAACGTTCGCCGCGTCAACCTCGCCGTAAACGATCCGAAACCGATCGGGCGCATCAAGCGTGGCCTGCTTGCCGACGAAATCATCCTTTTTGAAATTGATGAAGCGCAGCATATCAGCCTCGATCATCGTCAACTCGTTGGTCAGTTCGCTGCCCCAGGCTTTATAAGCTTTTTCGGTCCGCATCGCATTGGCGGCATAAAGCCCGTAATTGACGATGCCAAACTCCTGCCCTGCTTCCCAGACAGCATCATAGAGCGCCGCGAGATCATCCATGGCTGGATGCAATTCCCAACCGAGTTCGCCGGCATAAGAAACCCGCAGCGCCCGCATCTTGATGCCTGCAAGGGTAATCTCCTGACCGCTCAACCAGCGAAACCCCTCGTTGCTAAGGTCGGCATCGGTAAGCTTGGCCAGCACATCACGCGAGCGCGGGCCGTTCATCACTAGCACGCCTAGGTCCATCGTCAGGTTGCGGATCGTGACATTCTCACCGGGCAGCTTGCTTTGGATCAACAAATCCCAATCGCGCTGTTCCGCCGCCGCAGCAGACAGGCAATAAAAATGATCGTCGGCAAACCGCGTCACGGTCATCTCGCCGTAAATGCGGCCCTGAATCGAGAGCGGATGGACAAGGCCAATCCCGTCCTGCTTCTTTGGCATACGGTTGGCGCAAATGCGGTTGAGGAAATCTTCCGCATCTGGCCCCGTCACATCATATTTGGCAAAGCCCGACAGATCGAGCACACCGACACGTTCGGCAACAGCTTTGACTTCAATCGCAACCGCGTCGAAGCTGTTGGTGCGGTGATAGCCGCCCATTTCGGGTGCGCCATCGAGCGCAAAATATTTTGGCCGTTCCCAGCCGTAAGTTTCGCCATAAACTGCGCCGGCGGATAAAAGCCGTCCGTAAAGCGCGCTGATTTTTTGCGGACGGCCCTCAGGCTCTTCCTCGCCCGGGAGCCGCGTCGTAAATGTCATCCGGTAGTCAAGGAACACCTTGTCGCGGCTATATTGTTCATCGGCATAAGGGCCGTAACGGCGCGGGTCGAACTCAGTCATGTTAATGTCGGCATCGCCGTACACCATCCACTGCGCCATATATTTGCCAGCGCCGCCCCCTTGGGCAATGCCAAAGCTGGTGCCACAACAATGCCAGAAATTTTTGAGGCCCACCGCTGGCCCCAGCAACGGGCCGCCATCGGGCGTATGCGGGATCGCACCGTTGACGAAGCGCCGCAGGCCGACCTCGCCGAAAACCGGCATGCGTTCAATTGCGCGTTCAAGCCAGGGGGCAATCCGTTCCAGATCTTCTGGGAACAGTTCGCTGGTTGAGTTCCATTCGGGGTGCCCGCCGCGCGGTGCCCATGCCTCGGCCAATCCTGTGCTTTCATACACGCCGATCAGCCCGCTTTTCTGCTCCTGCCGGAAATAGCCGGAAACATACGGGCAGCGCATGACGGGGATTTCTTCTTCGCGATCCTTAAAGGCGGGAATGGGATCGGTGACAACATAATGGTGTTCCATATTGGTAACCGGAATGTCGATACCCGCCATTTGCGCAATCTGCCGTGCGTAACAGCCCGCTGCATTGACGATGATTTCAGCGCGCACTGTGCCCTTTTCAGTTTCCACATCCCATTCACCCGATAGCAGCTGAGTAAGGCCAGTGACGCGATTTTTGCGCACAATCTTCGCGCCCATATTCTTGGCACCAATGGCCAGTGCATTGCAGATACCCGATGGATCGGCATGGCCGTCCTCCGTCGTCCGCGCGCCCGCGATCACGCCATCGAGTGTCATAAAGGGGTTGTGGCGCAGGATCTCTTCGGGCGGAATGATCTCCATCTCAAAGCCGATGATCTTCGAAAAACCCTCGATATAGCGCATCCACGCCAGTTCACGTTCATTTGTGGCAAGGCGGATGCCGCCCGATTTGTGCCAGCTGACATATTGCCCGGTCATCCCCTCCAGCTTTGGATAAAGCTCGTTCGAATAGGCGTGCATCTTTGCTAAATTATAGCTGCCGGTGATATTGGGGCATTGCCCAGCAGCATGCCATGTCGAACCGGACGTCAATTCATCCTTCTCGATCAGCAGGGAATCGGTCCAGCCAAGTTCGGCGAGATGATAGAGCAACGACGCCCCCATGATCCCACCACCAATTATAACTACTCTCGCGTTGGTTTGCATTGGTATTCCGTCTCTTCCCCAAGAAATCTTATGCACCACCAATAAGACGCAATCGGGGCGAAGCACAAATGTGCAATTCGCAACAACTGGTTCAAAAAATTTCATGGTCGCGAATGAGAGCGTTAATCCTATAACAAACGAAACAATAAATTGTCATGGCAAAGTCACACACCGACGCTAAAAGGGATTTAGATGGCAGTTCTCTCAATTCCATTTCGCAAAACCGAACCGCAAGCAGTTTTGCTGTGCACTGTCCGCGTCGTATGGATTGCGGTGCCCCTTTTATTTTTGCTGCCGCTCCACCTGATTTGGCACGTTCTAAAATTGCCCTCGCCTTGGGCCATGCTGTTTCTTCGCATTGCCGCTCGAGCGCTTGGTGCGCGCGTCAGGGTGCACGGTAGGGCATTGCGCAGGGACGTGTTCTTTGTCGCTAATCATATTTCATGGCATGATATTCCGATATTGGCAGGTATTACCGGATCTGCGTTTGTTGCGCAGGATGGCGTGCGGGACTGGCCTGTGATTGGCTGGCTCGCAAAGCTGAACCGCACAATTTTCATCAGCCGCACAGACAAGCAAAATGTCGCACAGCAAGTGGCCGAATTGCGCGAAGCGATTGCCGAAAACTGGTCGGTTACGCTTTTCCCCGAAGGTACGACATCCGATGGCCGTGGACTACTGCCCTTTAAGCAATCGCTGTTTGCAACGCTGGCACCACCTCCCAAACCGATGATGATACAGCCGGTATTGCTTGATTTTGGAGCTGATGGTCCAGACATCGCTTGGTTGGGCGAGGAAACCGGATGGGAGAGTGCTTGGCGCGCCTTCACGCGCCCCGGCAGTTACAATGTTGGCGTTCACTTTCTCGAACCGTTCGACCCGGGCGCCCTTGCAGACCGTAAAGTGGTCTGTGCGCTTGCTCGTTCGCGGCTTGCTACTGCCCTGTCCGCCAAACTCGGTTATGGCGTGACGTAACGCACCGCCAGTTCGAGTTCCAAGAACACTGCACAGCAAAATAATTCACCCAATTAGCCAAATTTTTCAATTGTGGCAAAGCATAGTCGGGGCTTTAACTTTCTTTGAAAGGCACAAAGATGCCTTTCGGGAATGAACTGGGTGCTATCATGAAAATCGGATTTATCGGCCTTGGTAATGTCGGAGGGAAGCTGGCGGGTAGCCTGATCCGTAACGGACATGATGTGACAGTCCGCGATCTTGATGACGCGCTTACTGCAGAATATGTCGCCCGCGGCGCGACCGCGGCTGCATCACCAAGAGCATTGGGAGAAGCAGTCGATCTTATCGTTACCTGCCTGCCTTCGCCCACCGCAAGCTCCGCCGTGGCCGAGGGTGAAGACGGTTTCCTGCAAGTAATGCGGCCTGGGCAAGTCTGGCTGGAAATGAGCACAACCGATCATAGCGAAATTATAAGGCTCGGAGCCTTGGTCGAGGCGCGCGGCGCTATGTTCATGGAGTGCCCGGTTTCAGGCGGCTGTCACCGTGCGGACACCGGCAATATTGCCATTTTTGCAGGCGGCCCGCGTGCGGCGTTTGAATTTGTTCTACCTGTTCTGACAACAATGGGACGCCGCATATTGCATACGGGCGAATTGGGGACCGCATCGCAGTTAAAAGTGATGACCAATTATCTTTGCACCGTACATCTGGTTGCGCTCGCTGAGGCTCTGACGACATGTAAGGCAATCGGCCTCGACATGAACACGACCTATGAAGCGATCAGGATTTCATCGGGCAACAGCTTTGTGCATGAAACCGAAAGCCAAGTAATCCTGAACGGTAGCCGCGATATTAACTTCACTATGGATCTGGTCAGCAAAGATGTCGGCCTGTTCGACAAAATTGCGCATGCCGCCAATGTGCCGGTCGAACTGTCACCGCTGATCGTGAAAATTTTCAAAGAAAGCGAGCAAGCCTTTGGCCCTCGCGAATTTTCGCCAAACATCATTCGCCGTTATGAAGAACCGCTTGGCATCAAGGTTCTAGGGACGGGCTTCCCCGCAGATATGATTGATGATGAACCCGAAGAGCGCGGCTATGAGGTTGTTCCCAAGCGCTAAACAGCTACAGCCAAACGGCTTTCTTCGACATTCTGGATCACCCAATCCATGAACGTCCGGATGCGCAGATTTTCTTTCATGTCCTTACGACAGATTAGCCCCCATGCGCCGGGGCACAAAGCTTTGTAACCAATGGGTTGAACAAGTCTACCCGTCTCCAGATCCTGATCAACAAACGGACCGTTAACCAGCGCAATCCCCTCACCATTCAACGCCATTTCCAGAGCAACAGCCAAGGTATCGACCATCAGATAGGGCGCCGACGGCTCGAACGCCGCGCCGGCTGACGCGAACCACGTTTCCCAGTTTTGTACTTCGGTATAAATAGCGACGAGTGGCTTTGTCATCAAATCCTGAGGGGTGGGATTCTGGCCCATTGCTTCGGCTACTGCCGGGCTGCACACAGGAAACAGCGCATATTCGTAAAGCGGCACCCAATGAAATTTACCAGTATCGGGAGCATTTTCACAATAGACCAACCCGACATCGGCATGAACATCGTCAAACTCCCATTCGACCGCGCACGTGTTGAGCGTAAGTTTGATTTCAGGGTGGTCAGCCAGAAATTGCGGGACGCGCTTTGCTAACCAGCGGATCGATGCCGTTACATAGGTTTGTACACGCAACGGTTTGTCGAGCGCATTGCGGTGAACTTCCTCAACTCCTTCGAGCAACGATTCAAACGCGGCGCGGACGTAGGGGTAGAGTACCTTGCCTTCTTCGGTCGAAACAATATGCCGCCCCTCTTGGACGAATAACGTGACACCAAGCGCATCCTCGACCAACTGAACCTGATGGCTGACGGCGGGGTGGGTAAGGCACAATTCGTCAGCCGCATCGCGGATGCTTTGATGCCGCGTTGCCGCCTCAAAACCTTTTAGCGCTTTGAGTGGTGGCAATGCCCTGAGATCGATTTTCGGATGCATCGCTATTCCCTCCCGAACTCTTGCAATTTCAAAAGAGATAGCACAGCTGAAAAGGATCGGTAAATAAAATTAACGCATTATCTTTGCATCTTCTAACACCATCGCCGCACCCTTTTCGGCCACCATCACAGTGGGTGCGTTCGTATTTCCCGATGTGATTGTCGGAAAGACCGATGCGTCAATTACCCTTAAGCCTGCAACCCCATGAACCCGAAGCCGGACATCGACAACGGACGTAGCGGGGTCTGGCCCCATCATACAGGTGCTGGTTGGATGATAAACCGTGTCAGCCCGCGCCCGGAAATCGTCGAGCTGAGCTTCATCCCCCTCAACGTGAACGCCCGGGACAATCTCTTCCGTGATAATATCACAAAGCGGCCTGGTGCGAGCGAGTTGGCGCAGCAGACGATTGCCCGCCAAAACATCATCAATGTCGGATTGCGTTGCCAGATAATTGGGATGAATAATCGGGTAAGCCGACGGATCATTGGAGGCAAGCTCAATATGCCCCCGGCTGGTCGGTCGGCACGGATTGTGCGAGAGCAGAAACGCTGAAAACGGATCGGGGTTAAGCAATTTTCGTTCCGACAATGGCGTCTTGGTATAGCTGACCGGGCTGAAATATAACTGGAGGTTCGGGTGTTCTTTCGTCGCATCGCTGCGCACAAAACCACCGCTTTGGTTGACACTCAGCGACAACGGCCCAGCGCGATCAGCCATATAACGCAACCCGGCGCGAATTTTTCCCAGCAAAGGATGCAGCACATCATTCAACGTCGCGGTGCGGACTTTATAGAAATACGACACGGCAATATGGTCCTGCAAATTTTGTCCCACCGCCTTAGCATCAACCAATGGTTCGATACCGATCCGTCTTAATTGATCTGCGTCGCCTATTCCCGAGAGCATCAACAATTGCGGAGAGTTAATCGCCCCCCCTGAAAGGATTACTTCGCGTCGCGCCTTGGCTTCAAAGCGGCTTCCTTTTCGCATATAGGCTACACCCGTTGCTCGCCGCCCATCGAACAAAACGCGGCTGGCATGGGCATGGGTACGCAATGTTAGCCCTTTGCGCTTTCGGGCGGGATGCAGAAACGCATTCGCAGTCGATGCACGCCAACCGCCGCAGGTATTGATTTGGTAATAGCCGACGCCTTCCGGTCTGCCGCCGTTAAAATCGCTGCTGGCAGGAAAGCCCAATGCCTGCGCGGTTTCAATAAAGCTATGGCACACCGGATGCGCAAAGGGCGAGATATCGGTCACATGTTGCGGCCCACCGCGCCCGTGATGCGCGCTGTGCCAATCAAAATCCTCGGATTTTTTAAAGAATGGCAGCACATCGTCCCAGCCCCAGCCTTCATTGCCGAGCGTCTTCCAATCGTCAAAATCATGCGGTTGCCCACGCACATAGACCATCGCGTTAATCGAACCCGATCCGCCGATGACCTTGCCGCGCGGCCAATAGCTTCGCCGCCCGCCAAGCGCCTCGACCGGTTCGGTATCGTACATCCAATTGATCCGCTTATCAAAAAATGTCCGGCCATATCCGATCGGCATCTGGATCCAGATTGACCGGTCGCTGCCGCCTGCCTCAAGCAAAAGGACAGTATATTTGCCGCACTCGGTTAGCCGATTGGCCAGCACACAGCCCGCCGTGCCTGCGCCGATAATGATAAAGTCAAATTCTTCGGTCACCGAACGGGGTGCTGCGTCATTTCAAGGTGCAGCATGGTCCCGGTATAAGGATTGGCCCGAGCGACCTCCTCATTAAGCTCCACGCCAAGGCCAGGCGAAGTTGACGGGATAACATGGCCATCCTCGAATTGGATCGGCGTTTTCAAAATTTCGGTATGAAAGCCTCCCCAGGTCTCGATACTTTCAAGGATCAGAAAATTGGGTGAGCAGGTTGCAATCTGAATGTTTGCGGCGCCAACGATAGGCCCGCAATAGAGATGCGGCGCGATTTGGACGTGATCGACTTCGGCCATGGAAGCAATTTTCTTTGCCTCCAAAATTCCACCAACGCGGCCAAGGTTCATCTGAAGGATCGCAGCTGCGCCGGCTTTCAGGAGGCGGGCAAAATCATACTTGGTGGTCAGCCGTTCGCCAGTTGCAATCGGAATGCTGGTCGCACGCGCTACTTTCGCCATTTCTTCAGGGGCATCTGGCGGGACAGGTTCTTCCAACCACATTGGATCGAACGGCTCCAATCGTTTTGCCAGCCGGATTGCACCCGCTGCGGTCATCTGCCCATGCGTACCGAACAGTAAATCAGCCTTTGTGCCAACAGCATCACGCAATTGTTTAGCAAAGCGCTCTGAAAGGTCGAGTGCTTCTAGCGAGAGTTGCCGTCCATCAAAGGCCGAATAAGGTCCAGCGGGGTCGAACTTCAGCGCGGTAAAACCCTGTGCCAGATACTCGCTCGCTCGTTCCGCCGCCAAATCGGGATCATGATAGACGTCGCTTTTATCTCCGGGGCGAGGATAGATATAGGTATAGGCGCGCAGCCGGTCATGCACTTGCCCGCCTAGCAATTTATAGACCGGCTTGTTCGCCTCTTTGCCGATAATGTCCCAGCAGGCCATTTCGAGCGCGGACAGCACTCCCATCAATGTCAGATCTGGGTGTTGCGTAAATCCGCTGGAATAGACCCGCCGCCACATCGTTTCGATATCGTGCGGATCATTACCAGCGACATAGCGACCGAACACATCCTCGATCATCTTTGCGACCAGATGCGGTTCGAATGGCACGCAATAGGCTTCGCCAATGCCCGACACGCCCGTGTCTGTCGTGACCTTCACAAACACAAAATAGCGTCCGCCGAAATGCGGAGGCGGATTGCCAACGACAAAGGTTTCAATATCGGTCAGTTTCACGGCATACGAAACCCGCTGATCGATTTGATTTCGAGGAAATCGCGCACACCGAACTCGCCATATTCGCGGCCATTGCCAGATTGTTTATAGCCGCCAAACGGAGCCATATAGTCCTGCGAAGTGCCGTTGATGCTGACGCCGCCCGCCCGCATCGCGCGCGACACGCGGCGCGCGCGGTCTATGTCGCCAGTCTGGACATAGGCATAGAGCCCGTAGGGCGAGTCATTGGCAATGGCGATGGCGTCGGTTTCATCGGTGAACGGAATTAGTACAAGCACCGGTCCGAACACTTCTTCTTGCGCAATCCGCATCTTGTTGTGAACGCCGGCGAACACGGTGGGTTTGACATAATAGCCGCGATCAAATCCATCGGCACGCCCGGTGCCGCCTGCGATCAGCACTGCGCCTTCGTCGATACCGACCTGGATCAGCCCTTGAATCTTGTCATAATGCGCCTTGCTAACGACGGGGCCGTAATGCGGTCCTTTTGCAAGCGGATCGCCGAGCTTAGTGGCCTGCGCAACGCGCGCTGCAATGGCGACTGCGGCGTCATAGACCGAGGCCTCGACCAGCATGCGCGTCGGCGCATTGCAGGACTGGCCAGTGTTGCCAAAGCAATGCAGAACACCGCGCGTCACTGCTGCTTCCAGATCGCTGTCGGCAAAAACGATGTTAGCCGATTTTCCGCCAAGTTCCTGCGCGACTCGCTTGACTGTGTCCGCTGCATTTTTGGCGATCTGAATTCCCGCCCGCGTCGAGCCAGTGAAGGAAATCATATCAACCTCTGGATGGCTGGTCAGGGCATCACCGACAGAGGCTCCCGTGCCGTGGATCATGTTAAACACGCCCCTCGGGAAGCCTGCTTCATCCACCATTTCAGCAAACAGCTGCGCCGAGAGTGGCGCCATCTCGCTGGGCTTCAAAACCATCGTACATCCGGTGATCAGCGCCGGGCCGACCTTACACACAATCTGGTTGATCGGCCAGTTCCACGGGGTGATCAGCACGCAGACTCCGATAGGCTCGTGGACAACAATGCCATCATCGCCGACATTATATTCCCACGTCATTTCACGCACGGCCTTGATCGTCGCGCGCAAATGACCGGGGCCACTTTCAGCCTGAGCATCGTGGGAAAGATCGTAAGGCGCACCCATTTCGGTCGAGATGACGGTGACCATCTCTTCATAACGCCGTTCAAAAATGGCAATCAGTTTCTCGACTAGCGCAATGCGTTCATCGAGCGTGAATGCCGCATAGCTATCAAATGCCGCGCGTGCCGCCATAACCGCGCGGTCAACATCATCAGAAGCGCACATTGCGACAGTGGCGCAGACTTCTTCGGTCGCGGGATTGATCGCATCGACTGTTGCGGTCGATGTGGCTGGCAAATCCCACTCACCGTTGATGTAAGATTTAAGCGAACCTTCAGACATAACCAACCGCCCGTTTCTGATCTTCGATCACATATTTTTCTGCGCGCCAGTAATGCCAAGCAGCCCAGAATCCTGTTGGAGCGAGGATGAGAAGCGCAATCCTAAGTGATGCCGCATCCGCCCCAGCGGGACCAGCGAAATAGTCACTTAACAAGCCGACACCTTGCGGCGCGACAATAAGGTTGAAGACATTCGCTACTAACAATGAGACCGCAATAACCATCGCACGCATTTTGGGCGGAGCCAAATTCTGCAGCAATGACATGGCAGGACCGATGTAAAAGTAAATCGCCGGGATAAAGATCCACCACATCAACGTCGCCACCTGCAACGAGTTTGTATAATAGGCATAGAATGACGGCATCGTAGCCAAGGCAGTCACGACGCCGAGCAAACGCAACACCTTACGCGGATCGGTGTAGGAAGGTTTGCCAACGAGCCATGCTGTCAATAAAGATGCGCCGATACCCATCACAAGATGGATTGGGCCGATTACGCCGCCTGCTTCACCAACATCTAATCCGTAGGCGCGTTGAATAAAGGTAGGTGTGAACCACATCAGTCCCCATCCCCACAGTGCAGAGAGACCGCTGCCCATAATTGCGTGGACCAGCGCTTTTTGTGACCAGATGAATTTTAGTGTTTCCTTTAACGTAGGTGCGTCGCTATCGGCGACCGTATCCAGACGGCCTCTTTTCGGCTCTTTTATCGTCAACATGATAACAATCGCCAGTAAGACGCCGGGAATGCCAAGGACGTAAAAAGCGTATCGCCAGCCATATTCCGCAGCGACATAGCCAGCCATATCAGCACCGAGCCACGCGCCAATGGGAGCACCCAGCGCAAATATCGTCATCGCCATTGCACGGCGGCCTGCGGGGAAATAGTCAGCGACGATGGAATTGCATGACGGCGTGCCGCCCGCTTCGCCGATGCCGACACCAATCCGCGCGAGCAGCAACTGCATATAGCCCTGCGACATACCGCAAAATGCCGTCATCGCTGACCAGATTGTGATCGATATTGCGAGGAGATTTCGGCGATTATACCGGTCTGCGATCCACGACAAAGGGATCCCCATGATAACATAGAAAAATGCGAGAGAAACACCCGTCAAAAACGCAACACCGCCGTCGGTAAGTTTCAGTTCCAGCCGGATTGGTTCAAGCACTGTCGACATGACATACCGGTCAGCAATATTGATCGTATAGGCCAGCATCATGATGATCAGGACATACCAGCGCTGCCCCAATGTTGAGACATCCTCGGCATTGACCGGCGCGGTCGGTGCATTGCTCGCCATAAAACTCCCCCTCAAGTTGCGGCCAGTTCAGGCCCTAATGTGTTACGTAGCGGATCAAGATACGCACTGAAATTTTCCCATTGATCAACGCCGCTTTTGAAAATCGGTTGTCGCACTTGTTCAGAGCTGGCGGTGCGCACAGCGCGTTCGGTCTGGTGAAAACTGAGGCACGCTTCTTCGAAAGGCAATTCGCAATATTCAAGTAAACGACGAACCTGCGTTTCCAGATCGCCGACAACGTCTTCATAGTGGACCCGCAAAATCTTGCCCGGCAACACTTGATCCCAATGATCCATCAACGCAACATAGTCGCGATAATAAGTGCCGACTTCGTTGAGACCATAAGTGAACTCCTGCCCCTCGGCAAAGAGTTGTTTGAAGCCCGAAAAACAGCACCCCATCGCCCCACGCCGCGCATCAATGATTTTCGCATTGGGCAGGATCATGTGGATCAGCCCGATATGACGGAAATTATTGGGCATTTTGTCGATGAAATAGGGTGTCCCCAATTTCCGGTGGATCATCGTGTCGCGGATGAAAGCTTCACCAAATTCAGAGAGTTCGTCCAGCGTCAGTTCAGTAAGGTTTGCCGGATATTCAGGCTCCTCGTCAGTCCGCCGACGACCGTCCAATTTATGCGCCAGCGCCAATATGTTGGGCAATTCCATCGTGCCCTCAACCTGTGTGTGCGACGCAAGGATTTGTTCAAGCAAGGTCGATCCCGCGCGCGGCAGACCAAGGATGAAAATCGGGTCCTTCGCAGTGAAGCCCGATCCAGCTTTGTCGGTGAATAGTGCAGGAGTGCAATGTTCGACCTGCTGGTCGATCTCGTGCGCGATCCGCCGCCAGTCATACCCGACCTCTTCGCGTTTCAGCCGATTGCCGCGTTCGTAGTGAAGGAAAGATTCCTTGTAATCGCCATGGTCCTCCAGCGCCTTTCCCAGCGCGAAACATAAATGATAGCGGTCACCCAACTGCGTTGAGGGTTTTGCTTCCATTTCGCGCATCGCGGCAATTTGGGCATCGTCGAATTTGTAAGTTTTTAAGTTGGCAAGGCTCCAATAAGCATCGCCGCAATCGGGTTTAACCCGGTAAGCCTGTGTATAGGCTTCAATCGCTTCGGACTGGTTGCCGACCGTCTTCAACGCATGGCCGACCGACAGGTGTAACGTCGCGTTATCGGGCATGTTGACCAAATGCCGCCGGTATATCGAAAGTGCTTCGTCAAATTCCCCTATTGCAAGGCTTTGGTTGGCGTAGAGGAGGTCGAACTGCGGTTTATCGGGAGCCTTTTTCCGCAGGACCTTCGCCTGCTTAAGAGCGTCGCCGAACTTTTGGCGCTTGTGAAGCAAATTTATGTAGTCGAAGTGCGCGTTGGTGTTTTCCGGTTCAATCACAACGCAGGATTCAAGCAAGAACTCTGCATCATCATAGGAGTTGAACTTCACCCCAATCTCCGCAAGCAGGCGCATGCCTTCGATATGGTGGCCGTTCTTTTGCAGAAAGGCCCGGCACAGATTTTCGGCCTTGGCGATCCGGTGCTCGTGGATCAGGCTGACCACCGATTGTAGCTCTTTAGGCAGGCTTTCGAGATAGGCACATTGTGCCCGCGCAAAACCGGCGGGCTCGTCCCGACCAGCGGCTTCTTGCAGCTCGGCCAGTATTCGCCAACTCGCAAGCAAACCCATATTATAGGTCACGGCAGCCTGATAAGATGCGAGCGCTTCGTTGGTGCGGCCAAGTGCCCGCAGACAATGCCCGCGCTCCTGATGGGCGCGGCCAAAGCCGGGATCAATTTCAATCAGTTGGCCAACTGTAACTAAAGCTTCGAGCGGACGGCGCGCATAACGCTGGACTGCCGAGAGCAAATAAAGCGCATCGGGGTGCCGAGGGCTGGCTTGAAGTCCCTCGGCGCACATGCGTTCAGCCTCGGCTAGCTGCCCTTTTTGCAAGCATGCCTTGGCCTTTTCGACTAGAGTGCCAACATCCTCTTCTATGGCTTCTTTCGTCAGCGCTGCTTTGCTTTTCATCGACATAAGGTCAATCTGGTCGATTTCGCGACATTGTCCAGCTCCAATCTGCCACCCTCCCAAAGACCAAGGGCAGCGCATTGAAGCGCTGCCCTTGGTCCGCGACCCAAAGGGTGCCGCCTCGAGACGAGGCGGCTCTCTTTACATCTTGTAAGATACGCGCAGGCCGATGGTGCGCGGACGCGATGTTGTCACACGAACATCACCGTCGTTCGCACTCGTGAACAGCTGCGGCCGCTTGTCTCCCAGATTGTCGACATAGAGTGTAGCCGACCACTCATCCATGCTCACCCCGATCGAGGCATCGATCGTGCTGTAGCCGGGCTGACGGAAGGACTGCGGCTGAGGCTGGATAACTGCGCCTGCCGGGACCGTCACACCGTTGATGACCGAAGTCGCACCGCACACCGAATAAGGCGCACGGCATCCCGTGTAAAGGATACTGGTATTATCGACGACGGACGTGATTGTCTTGCCAACATAGTGGAAACCGACTTGTGCGAAAGGCTTCAGACCCGAACCCGTTTCCCATTCATAGCGCAACCGAATGTTACCCTGGAACTTCGGGCTGAGGCCAAGCGGGCTGCCGACCGGCACAATGTTACCCGAAGCGCACAAGGCTGTAGCGATAGCATTGGTCGTGCACCCCTTCAACTTGGTGTCGTTGAAGGAGAAACCAGCGCCAATTGTCAGTTCTCTGGTCGGTCGGGCGTTGATATCACCTTCGATACCTTTGATTTTCGCATTGACCAAGTTGTTGACAAAGGTCTGGTTCGAAAAATTCTGATTGAACGATGCTACCTGGATATTACTCCAATCAATCATGTATGCCGCCAGATTGACTTGCAGCTTGCGGTCAAACAGCCCCAGCTTTGCGCCAATTTCATAGTTGGTCACATCATCTGGCGCATATGCACGATTTGCGGCACAGGCCGCTGCCAAGGCTGGTCTTGCGGCCACACCGGCATTACAGCCCTTCCGGTTGAAGCCGCCTGGACGGAAACCTTCGGAATATGTCGCGTAAATCAGCGATGTAGGATTGATCTTATAAGTCAGGTTACCCTTGAAAATAACACCGCTGTATTTGGCCGGACTGATGCCCGCGAGGTTGGTCGACAGCACCGCACTGGCAGCAAGCGAGGTTGGAGCAACAGCGCGCGGGGTATAGTTGCAGGTGGTCAAACCTGATGGCGCAGTATTGACGGTGCTGCACAAGTCACGCACCGATCCGGTAAAGCTTGTGCTTGACCCACCTTCCATCGACGCCCGTTCGTCATAATAGCGCGCACCGCCGGTGATGGTCAGCTTATCGGGAATGATGTCGAAAGACGCTTCGCCATAGATCGCTAACTGACGGTCCTTCCGCAGGATCGTGTTGACGAAACCAGCGCCCGGCAGAACGCCAACCCCCAATACATTAACAGCGGGGTTCGGCGCCAGATTATAGTTGAAGCCTGCTGCTGGCAGAACATAATTCCACTGCGTCACATCCTCGATCTTGTTGTCATCGTAGAACAGACCGAACGTCCCGCGGAGGCGATTTTCGGCCGGAGTTGTAATCCGGAACTCGTTCGTCCAGCGTGTGTTACGATTGTCAACCTTGTAACTGTTCGACGGGGAATAGCAGGTCTGCCCCTGTGCAGCCGAGGTGGCGTAACCCGAATAATAGACGCCGCGATCACAATTGTAGAAGGGAATATACAGGCCAAAGCTAGCATATTTGGCATAATCGGCCTGCTGCAAGGCGCGATGATCCTGATAGGACGATGTCAGGACCAGATCGAGCATTCCAAGCCGCCCTTTAAGGGTCAGCGAAGAAAGTGTGATCGTATCGCGCAACGTGTTCGGGCTGAATTGCTGAACCTGAAGATCTCCGACGCTTGGTGTGTAATCAAAAACGCCGTCAGTTTCGAGTTCCTGATACATCGTCATTGCTTCCAGTGACCAGTCCTCAGTGAAATTGACGCCGAGTGTGGCTCGACCGCCATTATACTGCGCGTCGTTATAGTTTTTTTCGACAAAGGCGGCGTTGCTGATCGATTGACGAATCGGCACCCGGAAACCGCCCGACGTCCCGGTTGGGGTAGCAACGCAGTTGGCCACGCCCACACAGGACTGGATCGCTTGTTCAACCAGCAGCGGGTTGCCAGTTGGCAAACGACCTGCTCCGCCGGGATTCCAAGGCATTTGGTAAGTGCCGAGCACATTATCGATATAGCCACCTTGCTTGCTGCTATATGCCGCAAGGCGAAGAGCAAGCTTTTCCTTTACAATTGGAATATTGATATAGCCATCAACGCTAAAGCTTGGATCGCCGCTCTTCGTCGAGGCGGCACCGGCATTGAACCCGACTTTAAATTCAGAAAAATTGGGCTTGCCCGTAATGTAGCGAATGACACCGCCCATCGCACTTGCGCCGAATAGTGTGCCCTGCGGGCCAGCCAGAACTTCAACACGCTCAAAGTCCGCTGGATAGATATCAAGGTTGCGGCCCGGCGTCGAGGCCGGAGCATCGTTCAGATATAGCGCCACGGTCGGCTGAACACCTGCAACACCCAAAATCTGGGCGCCCGCCGTATCGGTTGAAAGGCCACGAATATAGACCGATGAAATCCCCGGACCGCGCGATGCAGTTCGCACATTTGGAAGATATTCGACCAAATCTTCGAAGTTCGCCACATTGAGTTCAGAGAGCGCTTCACCGCTCAGCGCTTGAATTGCGAGCGGGACCCGATTGGCCGATTCATCGCGCCGCGTTGCGGTCACGATTATCTCTTTAATTCCGCCATCATCTTCTTTTGCGGCTTCGTTCTGGGCAAATGCCGGCGCACTGCCAGCTCCAAGTGATGCCAACACAAATGCGGCTGCCGATATTTTTAGATATGTTTTCAATTTTCTTCCCCTCTACCTTCCCTTGTCATTGCAAGGGTATAAACTCCAACGTACAGACTGAAACCGGAGTCCGCCGCAAGCAACTGACCAAATTTTCTTGATTGGTAAAATTAATTCCTCAACCAATCACATCATCTACATCTTGCGATTAGAAGCCCTAATATATGTTGTAGGTAATAGATAGTAAGGCATTACGACGCTACGCGTTCGCTTTGATACTATTAAGACGGGATTATATATGCATTTCGGGGTTGATTTTGTTTTATTGATTGCATGTCAGGACCGCAAGGGGATCGTCGCGGCTGTGGCCAATTCGATTGCCAGCCAAGATTGCAACATTGTTGAAAGCTCCCAATATGGTGATGGTAATACCGGACGCTTTTTTATGCGAGTGGCTATTTCCTGCGCTAAAGAAATGACATCGGAATGTTTTACGGATGCGTTTATGCCGGTTGCGACTGCTTTTCGGCTGGAATGGCGGATCCATGATTTGCGTAAAAAGCTGCGCGCGATGATTATGGTGAGCCAAGGCGGGCATTGCCTCAATGATCTTCTTTACCGGACTTCGACCAATCGGTTGCCAATGGAGGTGACCAGTATCGTTTCCAACCATCTGAACTGGCAACGCCGCGCCGAACATGAAGGCATATCATTTCACCATCTGCCTATCACCCCCGAAACCAAACTGGACCAAGAAGCCAAGCTGCTTGCGATGGTGGAGGAACAGCAAGTCGACCTCATCATTCTGGCGCGTTACATGCAGGTGCTCTCCGACCAGCTGTGCCGTAAACTTGATGGCCGCGTGATCAACATCCATCACAGTTTTCTTCCCGGCTTCAAAGGCGCAAAGCCCTATCACCGCGCCTATGACCGGGGTGTTAAAATGGTTGGCGCCACCGCGCATTATGTGACGCCAGACCTTGATGAAGGCCCCATTATTACGCAAGATGTTTCGATTGTAGACCATGCCGATACCGTTGAAGATCTGATTGCACAGGGTCAGGATACCGAAAGCCGCGTGCTGGCGCGTGCTGTCAAACTGCATCTTGAGCACCGCGTCATGCTGAACGGCGGTCGTACAATTGTATTCAAATAGTAGAATTGTTAGCATAAGGCTATCAACGTCACCTACCCGTCACCACTATAGAATTAAGTAAGGAGCCTGCCCCGATGAAGACCCGTGCTGCTGTTGCCTTTGCGCCGAAAACCCCTCTTGAGATTGTCGAGCTTGATCTGGAGGGTCCCAAATCGGGTGAGGTTTTGGT
>JAYUPC010000150.1:0-24666 GCA_043760355.1 Sphingomonadales bacterium | reverse complement strand
TCAGCGAAATAGTGGTAGATATCATCCTCGCTCCGGCTCGCCGCATTCCGCCAGCTGCCCGCTTCCTTTTTGTTGAGTAGCTTCCCCTGCGGTGAGAGGACAAGTACAGTTGGCGTGCCCTTAATTGGCTTTGCCTTAAAGCGTTTGGCGATATCGAGATTGCGGCCATTCCCGGTTTGCGGCATACCGACATCGACATAGACAATTTCGTATTTTGCAGACAGCATCGCGGCAAAAAGCGGGGTGGAGAACCATCCGGCAAGGGCGATGCTGTCATGACACCAGTTTGCACCCATCACTATAATGACGCGCTTATTGGAGGCAATGGCGCGGGTCAGTGCGGCGTCGACATCCTGGCTGGCGATGGCCTTTTCATCATAAACTCTCGCTTGCGGGTGCGCGGGCACGCTCTTGCTTGTGACAGGCTCCGACAGAGGCGCAGAGGCAGCAGGCAGGGGCGCAAACAGGGCTAAGGTGGTTATGCTAAAGCATACCAGATTACGATAAAATATCATATTTCAATGCCATCAATCACGCAGCAACCCCGCGCATGTCATCTGCACTCATGCTCTCGCCCGCGTCAATCGATGCTGCCTTCGCCTCCACCAACCGCACAATATGCGCAACCATGTCGGCGTCCTCGACATGGTGATCGGTAACACCCGACAGATACACCATATGTTTGCCATTACCGCCGCCGGTGATGCCGATATCAGTTTCGCGGGCTTCGCCGGGGCCGTTGACGACGCAACCAAGCACCGACAAGGACAAGGGCGTTTTGATATGGCTCAGCGCGTCTTCCAACTTCTGCACGGTGCGGATCACGTCAAAGCCCTGCCGCGCGCAGGATGGGCAGGACACGACGCGGACGCCGCGGGTGCGCAGACCGAGCGATTTCAGGATTTCATAGCCCACCCGCACTTCTTCTTCGGGTTCGGCAGACAGGGACACGCGGATCGTATCGCCGATCCCGGCCCATAACATATTGCCCATGCCGATGGAGCTTTTCACCGTTCCGCCGATCAATCCGCCAGCCTCGGTAATGCCCAGATGCAGCGGGCAATCTACTGCATCGGCCAGCCCCATATAGGCCGCAACCGCCATGAACACGTCGGATGATTTCACAGCAACCTTATATTCGTGAAAGTCATGATCCTGTAACAGCTTGATATGATCCAGCGCGCTTTCGATCAGCGCCTCCGGGCACGGTTCGCCGTATTTTTCGAGCAAATCTTTTTCGAGGCTACCTGCGTTCACCCCGATCCGGATCGCGCAACCATTGGCTTTTGCTGCGTCCACCACTTCTTTCACCCGCGCCGCGCTGCCGATATTACCAGGATTAATGCGTAGGCACGCCGCCCCCGCATCCGCCGCCTCAAGCGCCCGTTTGTAATGGAAATGGATGTCGGCGACGATCGGAACGCGGCTTGCGCGCACAATCTGTTTCAGCGCAGCCGTGCTTTCGACATCGGGACAGGATACGCGGATAATATCAACGCCCGCATCCTCACATCGCCGGATCTGGTCAATCGTCGCTTTTGCGTCCGATGTCAGCGTGTTAGTCATAGTCTGCACCGCAATCGGCGCATCGCCGCCGACAAGAACATTACCGACCATGATCTGGCGGGACGAACGGCGCACGATATCGCGCCATGGGCGTATTGAGGACATGAGAGGGATATAGATGACTGGTATAGCCAGAGCAACACGCCTATCGTATTTGTGCATATTAATAGCTGTAAAGGTTAGTCCGATGATCCCCAAATATAAGCTTATGCCCGCTTTTATTGCGCTTACCATTTGCTTATCCTCTGTTCCTGCTTACGCCGATAGTCAGGAGGATTGGGCAACTGTCAGCGATATCGGGGCATACAGCCTGACTGCGATTGCCGTCGGCTTGCCAATACTAAAGCGTGATAAAAACGGCGCATTACAAGCCGCTGGCTCTATGGCATCAGCTCAGATTATATCACTTGGATTAAAATCTAGTTTCCCTGAACTCCGCCCCGATGGTAGCAATCGTAAAAGCTTCCCTTCGGGGCATACCGCGCGCAGTTTTGCGGCGGCAGCGACAATATTTAACCGCGAAGGTAAGGGCGCAGGCATTCCAGCTTTTGCCTTAGCCACATTGGTGGGCGTGGCACGCGTTAAGGCCGATAAACACTATTGGTATGATGTTGTCGCCGGAGCAGCAATTGGTATTGGATCAGGCTTACTGGTTACCCGTCAGCGGCCTGAGCAAAATATCGCAGTCATTCCGTGGGGCGACAGCAAAGGTGGCGGCTTAAGTGTTGCAATGCGATTTTAGAATAAGCGATAAGGTGCAATTCACATGTTTATCCAGATGCTTTTTTAAGACTGATTAGTGCCTTTTGTCATTCTTGTTTGATGACCGGCCGTCCTCTTAACCGTTGTTCCGGGGTGGCGACCTTAATACCTCGTTTTGTAAGGGCTTCGCGCAACAACACTTCGATTTGTGCATTCACACTGCGGAAATCGGCCGCTGCTGCGCGTTCGAGTGCCGCGTATAAAACGGGCTCGACGCGCATCGGAAAGGCTTTTTTGGGCGGCGGGGGCATGTTCTGGTCCGGTGTATCAGGAATAGAGCGTGCCGGTATTAACCACGGGCTGAGTATCGCGTTCACCGCACAGGACAACCATCAAGTTCGATACCATCGCTGCCTTACGTTCATCATCCAGATCGACCACGCCTTTTTCAGCCAGAAGGCCAAGCGCCATTTCCACCATGCCAACCGCGCCCTCAACCAATGTCTGCCGCGCCGCGACCACGGCCTGCGCCTGTTGCCGCCGCAGCATCGCTCCGGCAATTTCAGGGGCGTAAGCAAGGTGAGTGAAACCGCACTCATCGACCGAGATCCCCGCGACCTTTAACCGTTCGGTCAGGGCAATACGCAGCTCCGCGCCAACCTCGTCATGATTGCCGCGCAGGGTAATCTCCTTATGTTCAATATCATCATAAGGATAACGCGATCCAATAGCGCGCACAGCGGCCTCGATCTGCGCCATGACAAACGCCTTATAATCATCGACATCGAACAAGGCTTGTGCTGTATCGGTTACGCGCCACACAACCTGCGCCGCAATTTCAATCGGGTTGCCCCGCAGGTCGTTGACCTTGATCTTGTCCGAAATCAGGTTGTTCGAACGCAGCGAAATTTTCGCTTTGCCCATCCACGGCCAAATCCAGCGCAAGCCTTCGTGGCGATCGGTGCCTTTGTACGCGCCAAACAATGTGATCGCGACGCCCTGATTGGGCTGGATCATATAGAAACCCGCAGAAAGGAGCGAGAAGACAAGGAGCGATCCGATCAGGCCAGCGACACCTTCCATCCCGTCAGTATTAATCACATTGTACAAAGATGCCGCACCCAAGCCGAGCGCAAGCAGCATGAGTAACAGCGCCAGATACCCGCTAAATCCCCCCGAAGAGCGTTCCCGGCTGGCATTCAATTCACCCTGATGTGTTGCGTCTGTCATGATATCCTCCGATATAATTATGATATCATATTTATATCGATTCGGAAAATTTGCAAGGAGTAAATGGTATATCACGCCGATAATTCAGGGACGGTTCATATGTGCTGATGCAATTGATCGACAGAAAACAACGTCTGAGCGCAATGTTGGCAAATTTTCAAATCAGTGGAGTTCTCCCATGTATATGAATAAAAACGATTTTAGTAAAATATCACACAAGACTCAGTTAAGGCGCGGGTTCACAGCGCTTTATCATGCCGACGTCGTCAATCACTGCCCTGCCTGCAGCCATACGCACTGGCATGTTGGTCGTCAGGTTGCGGAATGCGCGTTTTGTGAAACCGCCCTGCCCCTGGCCGCATCCTCATCGCAGCCTATGGAACCGCTATTCTTTTTCCGCGGAAGTTCGACTTTGGCAGCGGCCTGAGGGTCAGGACCCTTGACCTTGTTCCAATCTGATTATCAAAGGTTTGGCCCCGTAAGCAACAAACGCATGGCATTAATAAGGCTATTCTTGTCGATGCCATCCTCGCCCCTTGCAATGGCAAAGCCAGCTGCATTCATTGCCCCCATCAGGAGGATCGCAAGCGGTTTAACCGGTTGCTCGGCCACGACACCCGCCGCCATCAAAGCTCTGGTGCCGGCAATGACCGTTTTCAAACCCAGACGGGCGTCAATTTCGCGCCATTTATCCTCTCCAAAGACCGATGGCCCTTCGGTCAGGACAATCCGGTGAAAATCACCGCGCGATGAAAACTCAAGTGACGTTTTGACACCGGCTAGAAAAGTCTCCAGCACGCTTAAGCCAAGTGCAGGATTTGACGCCGCTTTGGCATGGCGGTCCATTTCCAGTTCTAATTCTTCAAATACACACTCAAACAGGTGTAACTTCGAATCGAAGTGGTGGAACATCGCACCAATAGTAACCCCGGCCGCTGCCGAAATTTCTCGTGCAGATGTACCTGCATAACCTTGGCTGGAAAATAATTCGCGTGCTTTTGCAAGGATATCGCTTCGGGTTTGCGCCGCATCGGCTGCGTTACGTTTTGCCATAAAATTGCTTCATTATCCAAAATGCTTGACTCGTAACATAACAGCGTTATGTAACATTGCTATGTAAAGATTCGGGGGTGGGGGCAAGCTTCACAAACGCAGTGCCATCCCGGCTTTCACACAAACATCTGGTGAATTGCGACCCCACCAGGTGCTTTATCGGCTCTCCTCTTTCCCACGAAGAGGAGAGCATATTTTTGCCTCACTTTCCCGTTGGAAAACCGCGCCGTTTGAGCAAAGCATCGACATCAGGATCGCGTCCGCGGAAAGCGCGAAATGCTGCCAGCCGATCAGTCTCGTTACCGGTTGAGAGCAGAATCGTGCGGAACTTGTCAGCAAGTGTTTTGTTCCACACATCACCGCTCTCTTCAAACGCCGCCCAGGTGTCAGCATCCATCACCTCGGACCATAGATAGCTATAATAGCCTGCTGAATATCCGTCATCGGCAAACAGGTGATTGAACTGTGGCAGGCGGTGGCGCATGGCCATTTCACCGGGCATACCCAGCGCGTCCAATGCCGCTTTCTCGAACGCCTTTGGATCGGTCACTGGATCGCTGCGATCGTGCAGCTTCATATCCAGGATTGCGCTCGACAGATATTCAACCGTGGCAAAGCCCTGGTTAAATGTGCTGCTCTTTTCAATCTTGTCGACCAAAGCTTGGGGGATCGGCGCACCGGTCTTATAATGCTTTGCATAAGTGTTCAGGATATACGGCGTCAGCAACCAGTTCTCGTTCACTTGGCTCGGGTATTCGACAAAATCACGCGGCGTATTACCAAGACCGGGCCAAGTGATGTCATAATTCAGATAATGAAGCGCATGGCCGAATTCATGGAACAGGGTTGAGGCATCATCGATGCTGATAAGCGTCGGTTCGCCGTTCGCGCCCTTCACAAAATTGTTGTTATTCGAAGCCAGCGTCAGATTATTCTGGCCACCAAGCTTATATTGATCCCGGTACGTGGTCATCCATGCACCAGACCTTTTGCCTTCACGGGCGAAATTATCGAGATAATAGAGCCCCACAATTTTGCCGCTGCGCGTGACTTCAAATGTGCGGATGCTGGGTTCGAATACAGGAACCGTGCCAGTATTTTCGGTAAATTTGAAATCATACAACCTGCCAGCTTCATCAAACATCGCGGCGACCATATTATCGAGTTGAAAATAGGGTTTCAGCTCATTCTGGTCGAGGTCATATTTCGCCTTGCGGACTTTTTCCGAATAGAAACGGTAATCCCACGGCGCAATTGTCACTTCATCGGTATTGGCAATCGCCTGCATATCGGCGACCTCTTCTTTGACCCGCGCAACAGCGGCTGGCCACACCTTCATCATCAGCTCCATCGCCTTAGCCGGGTCTTTGGCCATCGTATCGGCCATCCGGTAATTGGCGTGGGTTTTGAACCCTAATAAAGTGGCGCGATCCTGACGCAGCTTCAATATTTCCGCGATTGTTTTGTTGGTATCATTCACGTCCCCGTTATCACCGCGGCTGATAAACGCCCGCCATACTTTTTCGCGCAGAGCCCGGTTGGTTGAGTTTTCCAACAATGGTTGCACCGCCGAACGGGTGTTGATCACGGCCCAACCTTGCTTGCCCTTGGCTGTCGCCGCCGATCTAAGACTGGCCACAAAACTATCGGGAAGCCCTGATAACTCGGCCTCGTCTGATATCAGCGTAAAGGTTGCTTCATCAGCCAGAATCTTTTTAGAAAATTCAGAGAATTTTTGGGCGAGTTCTGTTTCCAGCCGGACCGCATCGGTTTTCTGCAAGGGCGTCAACAAAGCACCGCTTCGCACCAATTCGTCATATGTCCGTTCGAGCAGCCGCGTCTGCTTGGCATCAAGGCTAAGCCCTAAACGCTTGTCATACAGGTATTTGATACGTTGGAAATAGCGCGAATCAAGCGATAATTCGGTAAAGAAAGCACTGGCCTTGGGTTCCCATTCCGCCTGAATTTTCTGGATTTCAGGGGTTGAAAGGTTGGACGAATGCACGCCCCAAATCGAAAACAAGCGGCCAACCTCGCGGCCCGACAATTCGTTGACAGTGATTGTATTTTCAAAGGTGATAGCATCAGGATTGGACAGCATCGCTTCAAATTCAACCTTTGCCGATGCCATTGCGGCTTGGAATGCAGCCGGAAAATCCGATGCCTTTACCTTGTCCCATGGCGGAACGCCGTCATACGGGCCGGTCCAGGGTTGCAGCATGATGGGCATATCACTCTTTTTCGTTGGCATTTTCACAGCCTTTTTCTCTGGTGCTTTCCGTGCTATTTTTTTCGACTTCACTGTTTTCGCCTCAGCCACACTGGCCATTGTCGTGGTTACCAAAAGCGCGGACAATATCGCCGCTGCATATCCTAATCTTTTCACGCTATTCACTCCTCCAAATCTATATCCTTCGATTAGCGTTACATACCCGCAGTTGCAAAGCACAAAGCGTGCGAACCGAAACTTATCCGTTTTGGAGCATTTACAAAAAGTCATTTACATTCATAGAGTAGGCTTCGATGCTATTGTAGTAAGTACATCTCATAACGGAGCATCCTTGCCGTGCAGTATATCCAAAATGAACGGGATCACCGCCTGAACCGGCGCACCGCAATTATGGTCAGCGATTCAACCCGCCGGCGCGAAGAGATCATGGCAGTCGCAGAAATCTGTAATACTGCTGTGCTCGGCTGCGATTGGGAAAGCCAAGAGCCAGAAGATTTTCCGCTCGCCGATCTACTCTTAATTGATGTTCCCTCCATTTCCGACCGTAATGGGCACACGTTATTGCGTGTTGCAAGATATCTGAATGTACATCGCAATCATGCGCTGATTTGGACCAATATGGAATATCTTGAGGAAGCATATGCCGTGCTGCCGCAGGATCAATGCCATTATCTGGTCAATGCCAGCGATTTTGATGCGATACCGTATTTAACCGGGGCAATAACGCGGGGCACAATGGATCAATTGCATGACAACAGCCGTGATGGCGAATTTGGCGCACTGCACAAGATCAGCGATGAACTGGCTGCTTTTGCTCAGACTTTGGCGCGGATGGCGGAGCATGATGACGGCAACAGGGCAAATAGCGTTTCGGACAGGCCCGTTTCGTTTCGCCCTGCCCCCGCCGCTGCATTCCATCCATTTAGCAGAGCCGAAAGCAATAAAGTAGCGGAGACACCCCCAGTAGTTGATGGAGCCGCCCTGCGCGAAATTATCAAAATACGCCGGATGCGCGACAATCATTTTAAGGCAGAACTGTTCGCCGATCCGGCATGGGATATCCTGCTTGACCTGATGGCGGCACGGCTTGAGGAGAAAACGGTTTCAGTTTCCAGCCTGTGTATCGCCGCCGCCGTCCCGCCAACGACTGCTTTGCGCTGGATAACGGCGATGACGCAAAGTGGAATGCTCGTCCGGCGGATGGACCCGGATGACGCACGGCGGGTCTTCATCGAATTATCGCAGGACAGTTCGGATCGGCTGCTCGCTTTCTTCAATTCTGCTAAAGGAAGAACGGCGTCAATCATTTGAATCACGAAAAAACTTGCCAAGCGCCTTATGCTTTGGCAATGGCCCAATTCCCGATCAAAAGGGACATTTGTTTCTGACGCTTTAGTTTTTAACAAGTGGGCGCTTAGCTCAGTTGGTAGAGCATCTCGTTTACACCGAGAGGGTCAGCGGTTCGAGCCCGTTAGCGCCCACCAGTTCAGGGATAATTGTTTAATACCCGTGATGCGTTCATCAAGCAGTCAGCTTATTGGGGTAATTTAACGCTATGAATCGTCTAAGCTCATCTCTTTGTGTCTTATGCTGTGGGCTGATTAGCCTAACCCCAGTTGCTGCATCTCCTGACACATATCAAAGGCAGGTTTTAGCATCGCCGGATGATAATTGCCCACGGGCGCGAAAGCCATTAATCTGTCCGCTCAGCGAGCCAGTACCGATGCGCAAAAGAGACAAATGCCGTACGCGCCGGATTTTGATGTAGTTCACTTTTTGATTTAGTTCACTGTATTAGGCGCAAAGACCAAACAGGTTTGCAAAGAAGGGTGTGCGTTTTAATTTCTGGCTAATGGGGTCATAAAACCCGCAGAAATCGGCCCAAGTTCACACCCAAATCTGGTTTTTCTTGCAGGAAACAAATCCAACATCTGCATTTCGGATTTTGCGCATGACGGCGCAAAAACGATATCGGTTTAGACAGTTCAAAGAGCCAAATCACACTGCCAAATGAAATCCTACATTTCAACTGTTCTGTTTCCGGAGTTAAACCCTAACTTGCCTCGGCCAGCAACTTCGCAACCTCGGCATCGTCCCATTCAACGCCACCTATTATGCGCCATATTTCTTTGCCCGCACTGTCATAGAGGACCGTGGTGGGCAGGCTGACATTGCTGCCAAGTGCGCCAAGTAAAAGATTATCCGCATCGGTATAGGGCTCCAGATTTTCAATTCCCGCAGTCTTGAAAAATGCCTGTACCGGCGCCTGCCCCTCCAAATCCTGTGACACGGTAATCACCGAAACCTTGCCTTCTTCAAGTGTGGCCAGTGCATCAAGAGTGGGCATTTCAACCTTGCACGGGGCGCACCATGTTGCCCATATATTGACGAGCAATGGCCGTCCGGCGAAATCCGATAACTGCACATCGCGTCCATCAGCACCAGTAAAGACCGCAGACGGCGTTTTGGTTCCGGCAAAAGCATAGGTTAAAATGGCCTTTGAACCATTATCGCTGATTAACCCGATATCTTCCCGTTTGTCTTGCATGCTTACAGCAGCCTTTGTCGGAGGCTCTTGCTCCTTTGGCTTGGACGCACTATCGCAACCACTAAGCAGCAACGTGCAAGCGATAAGGACGGGACCAATTACTAAACGCATGTCAGATTCCAATAGTATGTGGGGCGGCCGGTTCAGTGAAGGCCCGGCTGCGGTGATGCGGGAGATAAATGCCTCGATCCCATTCGACAAGCGACTTTGGGCTCAGGATATAAATGGGTCGCTTGCCCATGTCGATATGCTCGGGAAAACCGGCATTATTGATGCGGTCGATGCGCGTGTCATTTCTGATGGCCTGAAACAAATTATGGTTGAATATAAAGCGGACGGCGTTCCTGTTGATATGACGCTTGAAGATATTCATATGACTATCGAAAGCAGGCTGACCGAACTGATCGGCCCGGTTGCCGGAAGGCTGCACACAGCGCGGTCGCGCAACGATCAGGTAGCAACATCGTTTCGCCTGTGGGTGCGGGGTGCTTTTGATGAAGTGACAGCAGCCCTCTTGGCATTACGCGTGGTATTGATTGACCGCGCCGAAGAACATGCTGATAGCATAATGCCGGGTTTCACACATTTACAGGTCGCACAGCCAGTGACACTTGGCCATCATTTGCTCGCTTATTACAATATGTTCACCCGTGATATCGACCGGCTATCATCGGCAAAGCTGCGGATCGATGAATGCCCGCTGGGTGCAGCAGCACTTGCGGGCACCGGTTTTCCAAATGACCGGCAGATGACGGCACAGGCGCTTGGTTTTACGCGCGCCAACAGCAATTCAATGGACGCGGTATCTGACCGGGATTTCGCGCTCGATTATCTTATGGCAGCAAGCCAAACTGCGCTGCATTTGTCGCGACTTGCCGAAGAGATTATCATTTGGGCATCGCAGCCCTTCGGCTTTGTGAAATTGTCCGATGCATGGTCTACAGGCAGCTCGATCATGCCGCAAAAACGAAATCCAGATGCCGCCGAACTGGTGCGCGGACATAGTGGGCGGATTATCGGCTGTCTCAACAGCCTGATGATAACGATGAAGGGCCTGCCGCTTGCCTATTCCAAAGATATGCAGGACGACAAGCCGCCGGTTTTTGAAGCGCATGATTTGCTGGGGCTCTGCCTGACCGCGATGACAGGGATGATCGAAAGCATGACCTTTGTGCCCGAACGGATGCGCGCAGCAGCGGACAGCGGATTTTCAACTGCAACCGACCTCGCCGACTGGCTGGTTCGTGATCTTGGCATTCCGTTTCGCGAGGCGCATTATATTACTGGGGCAGCGGTCAAACTATGCGAAAGCAAGGCATGTGGACTTGCTGATCTGTCTACGCAAGATATGACGGCAATCGACCCACGCCTAACCGGACACAGCCTGCCTGATCTTAGCGTCGAAGGATCAGTCCGCAGCCGCACCAGCTATGGCGGGACAGCGCCAGAACAGGTAAGACAACGAATCGCTGAATTTAGGCAGTCAAATCCGTTATGAATATGCGTATCAAAATAGCATCAATCTCCCTGATCTTTCTAACGGCTGCGTGCGGTAAGGTCGGTGATCTTGAACCCCGCACAGCGCAATCGGTACCGCCCAAAACTTATGGTCAGAGCGAGACGCCAACAGCCGAAGCATTAACTACTGCATCAGTACAGGCGCGTCCCGGGCGCAGCGATGAATTGCTACGCCGGTCCGAAAGGCGCACCGACGATCCCTTTGATCTACCTCCAGGGGTTGAACCCAAGCCGGATGAAAAGTCTGCGCCCAAGCCAAAGCCTGACATCCCCAAATAGACTGATCTCTTCATGAACCATTTTCATATTCTTGATGGCGTGATGCACGCCGAAAACGTTCCTTTGCCTAAAATCGCACGCGCTGTCGGTTCGCCGGTCTATGTCTATTCGCGTGCTACGTTGGAACGCCATGCCGATGTGTTTCGGGAAAGCTTGTCCGGCCTTGATAATCCGCATCTTGCTTTTGCGGTGAAGGCCAATCCCAATCTCGCTGTGCTGCGTGTATTGGCACGTAAAGGATACGGTGCCGATGTCGTATCGGGCGGCGAGCTTGACCGGGCACTTGCCGCCGGAATGGCCCCTGCCGACATACTGTTTTCAGGCGTCGGCAAAACGGCCGAAGAAATGGTCAAAGGATTGAGCTGCGAAATCGGGCAGTTCAATATCGAATCTGAAGAAGAGGGCCGCGAGTTAGCGATTGTCGCAGAGACCGTTGGCAAACGTGCGGTAGCGGTCTTGCGTATCAATCCAGATGTGGATGCTGGCACGCACAGCAAAATTTCGACCGGTAAAGCGGATAACAAATTTGGTGTAGGGCTGCATAAGGCGTTGGCTATCTATACAAGACTGTCCGCCCTGCCCGGTTTAGAAATGCGCGGTTTAGCCACCCATATTGGTAGCCAGCTGACCAGCCTTGATCCGCTTGAAACCGCGTTCACCAAAATCGGCAAGCTAATCGGTGAAATACGCTCTGCTGGGTTGACCGTCACCCATGTCGATCTGGGCGGTGGCCTTGGCGTTCAGTACCGCGCCGAAGACAACCCGCCTTCGCCTGCCGAATATGGCGCGATGGTTGCCCGCGTCACAAATGCTTGGGGCGTGCGGTTAATGTTCGAACCCGGCCGGGTGATTGCAGGCAATGCTGGCGTCCTCCTGACCCAGATAATCCGGGTGAAGGCGGGTGCGGGCAATATCCCCTTCGTTATCGTCGATGCCGCGATGAACGACCTTGCCCGCCCTGCTTTATATGACGCATGGCATGAATTCGCCGCCGTTGAACCAACCGGCGAAACGATGATGGCAAATATTGTCGGACCTGTATGTGAAAGCGGTGATACCTTTGCCATGGGCCGTGAAATTGACCAGATGGTTGAAAACGATCTGGCGGTATTCAAAACCGCCGGGGCTTACGGTGCAACAATGGCAAGCACCTATAACAGCCGTGGTCTTGTGCCAGAAGTATTGGTCGACGGCGATCAATTCGCGGTGGTGGCGCAGCGGATATCCCCCGAAACAATCCTGGCATCCGAACATGTCCCCGACTGGTTAGCATGAAACAGCTGCCCGTCTTCGTAAACCTTTCGGGCCGCAATGTGGTTTTGGTGGGTGACGGCGAAGCAGCGGATGCAAAAAGGCGTTTAATCGAACGCGCTGGTGGCATAGTGGTTGGCGATTGTCCGGCAATAATATGCACCTGCGCCCGGATCGGTTTCGTGGCCTTAGAGGATGAGGCACAGGCTATTTCCGCAGCGGATCGACTGCGCGCCAAGGGTCTGCTTGTCAATGTCGTCGACCGGCCTGAACACTGCGATTTTACGACCCCTGCGATAATCGACCGTGACCCGGTGCTGATTGCGATCGGAACTGGCGGCGCATCAGCAGGGATGGCAAAGTCAATCCGTCAGAGGATAGAAATGATTTTGCCCCAAAGGCTTGGGCAGCTGGCAACAGCTATCAGTAAAGCGCGCGATGCCATTCGCGTCCGCTTTCCAGAAGCCACAGACCGCCGCCGGGCGCTTGACGCCGCCTTTATGCCGGGCGGGGCGCTGGATCCCATGCGAGACGCCGACGCGAGTGCTGTTGCAAACTGGCTCGTCAGTGAGCCCCAAGAAACCAGAAACGGCCTGATTGAAATTGCACTATTCTCGGATGATCCAGACGATCTGACGTTACGCACCGCACGATTATTGGGCGAGGCCGATTACATTTATCATGACATTGCTGTTCCTGCGACCCTGCTCAACCGCGCACGTGCCGACGCCGTCCGTCACGTCGGCGCCCCGCCTGAAATACTACCAGCTGGGCTCAGCTTATACCTTAGGTTGCCTGCCCACGATTGATCAGGCATGACAGTGCTATGGATAGAGCGGGATGACATTAGTTTGTACCACCTTGACGGAGCCAATTTTGGCCGAGTGCAAGGAGTAAGGAGGGAGCCTGGCCAATGTATAGTGACCGACGAACGACGCGGCAATCAGCCAAAAGGGGCCCGCCCCTCTGGGGTTGTCGCAGGAAACCTTTCGGACTGCGTCGCCTTATTTGTGCGGGCAACCAGCCCGCCCGGCATAAGGCTCCTTGCCGAAAAGCTTCCTGCGACAATCAAGGCGGTACCAACTAATGTCATCCCGCTCTCATGCAGATTTCCCCCATCAGATACTCCTGTTCGGTTGCGGCAATATGGGCGGAGCGATGTTGCGCGGGTGGATGGCGAGCGGCATTAATCCCGCGTGCTTTGTCGTGGTCGATCCTTATGCTTCGGATTTGCCGGAAGGGGTGGCGCATTATCGGAGTGCGTCTGAGGTTGACGGGTCGTTCGATGTCGTTCTGCTCGGCATTAAACCGCAAATGCTTGGCGAACTGGCGGGACAGATTGCACCGTGTTTGGATGAAGGCGCGACGCTGATATCGATATTGGCGGGTATCGAAACCGATACCCTTGCCAGTCATTTCCCGACGGCACAGATTATTCGCCTGATGCCCAACCTTGCGGCAGCTATAGGGAAATCACCATTGGGGCTTTGGTCAGGTGATCTCGATACCGCAGGTCAAGCCGTGTTGGAGAACTGGCTTGCGCCGCTTGGCAATCCTGTCTGGTTGAACCGCGAGAGCCAAATGAACGCCGTTACAGCACTTGCTGGATCAGGCCCTGCTTTTGTCTACCGCTTTATTGATGCACTTGGCGCTGCTGGTACTGCTCTCGGTTTGGAGTCGGAAATCGCTGCACGATTGGCGTTATCGATGGTTGAAGGATCAGCATTGCTCGCGGCACAGTCAGAGGAAACGCCCGCCGAACTCGCTGCCCGTGTCAGTAGTCCTGGCGGGACGACCGCAGCCGGACTATCCACACTTGATAAAGGCATAACGGCCTTAATTGAAAACACTTTGCGCGCCGCAAGCGAACGGGGTGCCGAACTCGCCAATATGGGGAAAACGTCATGAAAAAATTGAAACAGGTCGCTTTATTTGCCGTAATTTTGGTTATGGCTCGTGCGGCGCAAGCGAATGACACACCCGATATGCCTGCCGAAATCAGTATCAATATTGAGGAACAGAGCCTCGAAAAACTCGCCGCTTTTTTCAAGGCTGGAACCTATAGCAGCGAAGAAATTACCACTGCTTACTTGCGACGCATCGCCCGTTTTGACGATGCGAATAATATGCTGAATGCGGTGATCGCCGTAATGCCAGACGCTCTCAATCAGGCTCGTGCGATGGATGCCGAACTTAAAGCAGGCAAATATCGCGGGCCGATGCACGGTATGCCCGTCTTGCTAAAGGACAATATCGAAGCCGCTGGGCCAATTCCTACGACCGCAGGCTCGCTTGCACTTAAAGACAGTATTACGGGCCGTGATGCACCGTTGGTCGCCCGGTTGCGCAATGCCGGCGCAGTAATTCTGGGCAAAACCAATCTGTCTGAATGGGCCAATATCCGGTCGAACAAATCAACAAGTGGGTGGAGCGCGGTTGGTGGCCTGACCAAAAATCCTTACGTGCTTGACCGCAATGCCTGTGGTTCATCAAGCGGCAGCGGATCGGCCATTGCCGCCAGTTTTGCAGCCGCAGCCGTCGGTACCGAAACCGATGGCTCGATTGTGTGTCCTTCAGGTATTAACGGATTGGTTGGCTTCAAACCGACGGTCGGCTTGGTTTCGCGCCGCTTTGTTGTGCCGATCAGCCATAGTCAGGATACTGCAGGACCAATGGCGCGCAGTGTGAAGGACGCGGCAATCATGCTCACCGCCATGGCAGGAAGCGACCCTGAAGACTCGGCAACGCTTGAGGCCGATAAATGGCGCGGTAATTATGCAGCGGGGCTTGATGTCGCGTCTGTTAAAGGCATGCGGATTGGCGTGCTGCGTGCCATAGACGTATCGGTGGTTCAATTTGATGCCGCCCTTGCGATATTAAAAGCAGCAGGCGCCGAACTAATCCTGATCGACACCAAATTCATCGATGAAGAAAAATTGGGCAATGCCGAATTCACTGTTCTGAAAGCTGAATTAAAGGCCGATCTTGCAGCTTACCTGCAGGGGCTTCCTGCCGGATTAGTGCCGCAAAAATCGCTTGCCGATATCATCGCGTTTAACAAAGCCAATGCCGCAACCGAACTCCAATATTTCAACCAAGACACATTTGAAGCAGCAGAAAAAGAAGCCGAGCTTGATGATCCTGCTTATATCGCGGCACGCGCGACCTCACTCGGATTAGCGGCCGGGGGACTTGACCGGTTATTTGTCCTGAACAAGCTAGATGTCATCATTGCGCAAACCAACGGTCGTGCCTGGCTAACCACACTTGGTAAAGGCGATGCGTTTTCAGGCCCCAGCGCCAGCACATTGCCGGCTGTTGCGGGCTATCCGCATCTGACTGTGCCGATGGGGCTGGATGACGGCCTTCCGGTTGGTCTCAGTTTTATCGGGGCGAAATGGCATGATTATGCCGTCTTAAAAGCAGGCTATGCCTATGAGCAGCTCTCAAAAGCGCGCATCGCGCCAACCTATGCCGATACAATCGAGACCAAGAAACCGTGACAGAAAGAACGCAGGATTTAGGTAGTTTACTTCCCACCGGAACGGGTTTTAGCCCAAAGATTGCCATCCAGTTTATGGGCGGGATCGGCCATGGCGGGTTTCTTGGCATGGATTATGTCGATCACGGCGATGACTGGGTCGAACTGTCGATCGACTGGCGGGTGGATCTGGTCGGCGATCCTGAAACCGGCGTACTCGCCTCTGCCGTCATCATCAGCCTGATGGACAATGCGACGAGCATGGCGATCTGGACAAAGATGGGGGAATTTCGTCCGCAGGTGACAATGGATTTGCGGATCGATTATTTGCGCCCTTCACCTGTCGGACAGAAAATCTACGGCCGGGGGATATGCTATCATCTGACGCACAAAATCGGCTTTGTTCGCGGATTTGCGCATAATGGCAACCCTGACGATCCGCTTGCTTATGCCAGTGGTACGTTTATCCGCGTTGGGGACCGGGTGTAATGGAATTACTTCCACCTTATGCGCTCGCGCTCGATATGGAGATCAGCGATACATCGGAAGACGCGCCCATCGTCATTATGCCTTTTGGTATCAAGGTTCAGGGGCGCCCCGGTTTCCTGCACGGCGGGGCGATATCAGGATTGCTGGAGATGGCAGCGGTCGCCGCAATCCATACAGCGCTAAAAGCACGCGGCAACGACGCGTCGATCAAACAGGTCAATGTCACCATCGATTTCATGCGCGGCGGAGGGCAGCAGATGACCTATGCTGTCGGAACTGTCACGCGGCTAGGCAGGACCATGGCTAATGTCGAAGCGCGGGCGTGGCAGGATGCTCAGGACAAGCCAATTGCTATGGCGCAAATGCACTATCTAATTTCAAACAGGGCTAAGTAAACGTTTAGAGCGAGATGACTTTATATTGAATCACTCAAACCCGTTCGTGTCGAGCGAAGTCGAGACACCTATCGGTCTTCATTGGTGTCTCGTCTTCGCTCGACACGAACGGAAATAGATCAACCTAATGTCCTCAGAGTCTACGCTTCGCCGTGGGTTTCGATAAGCGCGCTGGCGATTGCGTCTTCGGGAGATTTATCGCCCCAGATTATGAACTGGAACACCGGGTAAAATCGTTCGCATTCATCAATCGCCACATCAATGATTGTCTGCGCCTGATCGACATTTAGCATCCCATTTGGCGGCAACAGCGATCCGTGACGGAAAAGCAAAATGCCGTTCGATGACCACATATCAAAATGGCCGATCCATAGCTGTTCATTGATAAGGCCAAGTGCGGTATACACCGCCTCGCGCTTGTCGCTGGGCACACTGACATCGGGAAGTGCAAGAAGTTGCAGGGCATTATCTTCCTCGCGGTAGATTGCGCGGATTTGATAACTGGTCCAGCTGCCCTTAAATTCGGCAGTGATTTCATCATCACCGTTCAGGTCAAAGTCCCAGCCCCGCGCTTCGAACAACGCAGCTAGCATGTCAACGGGCGCAGACTCTTCGCGCTCGAACTGGGTATAGTCTTCATCCTGATCGTGCATTTTGCGACCGCCTGTTTGCGTGGTGGCTTGCTTGTGCATCTTGCACGGAATCTGTGCAAGCGGCTTGCGGTGTTTTAGGCGATAAGTCTGTGGGTGCGCTGTGGAAAAGTGTAAAAGCTTATTTCTTGCTTGGCGCTACCTTGGGTGCAGCTTTGGATGGCGCTACTTTTGCTATTGGCGCTTTGGGGGCGGGAGCAGCCTTAGCTTTTGGCGTAAGCGCTGCTTCCAATTTTGCAACACGTGCTTTTAGCGCATCGGCCTCGGCCCTTGCTGTTGCCGCCATTTGTTTGACTGCATCAAATTCCTCGCGGGTTACAAGGTCAAGGCCGCCTGCCCATTCCCGCGCCCGTTCGCGCATTGATGCTTCGGCTTCACGACCCATACCGGCGACCGTTCCAGCAACACCGTTTAGAACCTTGGCCAAATCGTCAAAAATACGTTTCTCGCTTTGCATGATAATCTCCGTGGGCTCGGCCCGATGTGTGTTGCTGTTGCTTATATTGGCACTCGTGTTTCAGATTACCATGATTTCTTAACCGGAATATTCTCTATTTATTCCTAAATCGCTTGGGCAGCTGGAACGTAAAGACTTTCTGCATCAGGATTAAGCTGGTCGATCTGAAAATTCAGGATCGAAGCAAAGCTGAGCCATACCAGATAAGGCACCATCAGCCACGCTGCGGCCTTGCGGATACGCCCGAAAACCAAGGTAGTCGCAGTGGCGAGAAGAAAGATCGCAACGATGAGGTAAAACGCCGTTGTGACTTCATGACGTCCGAAAAATATCGGTGACCACAACAGGTTCAGTATATACTGCCCCAGAAACAACCCGATAGCTAGGCCCCTTTGACGGGCACCGCGCGCATGCAGGATCATGGCAAAGGCAAGTCCAATCATCAGATAGAGGATCGTCCAGGCAAACCCGAATACCCAGCCGGGCGGTTGTGCGGCAGGTTTGACCAGCTCGGCGAACCAGCGATTTTCCTCGCCTGATCCCGCGATCGCCCCTGATAAAAAGCCCAGCAACAGGATAACAGGCATCACAAACAAAGCCCAACGAACAAGCGACATACGCAATTGTGAGGGGGAGGCGAGTTGGTTCATTGGGGGGAACTCTCCGAATAGGCAATAGAATCAGTCGGGTTGCAACCAATCGCCAGATATTACGCAGAGCGCCGCAATAGAACAAGGCCGCTCACCCGATTTGGGGTAGCGGCCTCGCTTTGGCACATATTGTAAACGAAATCTGAATTAGACTTTACGGGTTCCGCTCAGGCCCATCGCACCGAACGCTCCGGCAACAACCTGACCCGATACCGCGTCACCATCAACGGTTGCGGTACAATCAAGCGACATCGGCATGGGAACGGTCATATCCATTTTCCAGCTGAGTGTGTTGCCGTCAACGGCACCCGCCGGGATATCCATTGATCCAAGGCCACCTACCATTTTACCTGAAAAGCTTGCACCATCGCTTGCAATGGAAAGAACTGCTTTCTGGTCACCCATCGGGCTTTTAATCGTTACGTCCCAATCACCATCTACTGCTGCCATATTAATTCTCCTAGTTTTGGTTTACTTGGATTCTGGATTAGCAGCTTGATCCTGTATTTCAATCGGCAATCCAAGCTTTTCCAATTGCGGCTTCACTTGCTTGGCATCGCCGACAACAACAACCAGCATCTCTTTCGGGCGCAAAACTGCACGTGACGCAGCGTCAATTTGCGGTGCCGTCATGGCGCGATAGGTATCGGCAAGCTTTTCATAATAATCATCAGGCCGGTTGTAATTGACGATATTTTGAATACCGCGCAGAACATCGCCCGATGTTTCAAAACTTCCGGGCAGTTCACGAACGTTGCCATTGACTGTCCTCTCCAGTTCTTCGGGGGTTACGCCCTTTGTCGATAGAAATGCGTTGCTGTCTTTGAACAGTTCACTAATCGAATCGCCGGTACGGTCTGCCTGCACTGGCGCAAAGATCATATAGCTGATATTTTCTTTGACGCTGCTGACCCTGCTGCCAACGCCGTATGACCAGCCCTTGGTTTCGCGCAAGTTGGTATTGAGCCGTGATAGAAAGCTGCCGCCCAGAACATCATTGCCAGCGCGCAACAGTTCGAGATCGTCGCTGCCCTTCAAAGGCAGAATCTGACCCGCTGCAATCACCGACTGGGGTGAATTGTCGCGGTTTATGAGTATGACCCGCGGCGTTTGCTTGGGGATGGCGGCGCTGAAATCCTTGGCCGGTTTGGCCGTTGCAGGCACCTTCCAACTTCCTAGGCTCTTATTAAGAACGGCTGTCACCTCTTTCAAACTGCTATCACCAACCACAAAAATCTTCGCGGTATCGGGGCGCAGCCACGTCTGGTGAAACGCGGAAAGTGCACTGCGGTCCAATGTTTTGACGACGGCGGGATCACCGGTACCTGATGGCGGAATGCCGTAAGGATGTGCCTTGCCATAAAGTGCGGGCATCAACGCCCGTGTTGCAATCGCATTGGGGTTGTTCAACTCGGCAGAAATCCGGTTCAGTTGCTTGGCACGCGTACGTTCGAGTTCTTTGACATCAAAAGCCGGATTGCGAATGAAGTCTGCGAGCAGTTCAAGCGAAGGCTTCAAATTTGCTTTCAATGCAGACAAAGAAAACACGGTATTGTCGCTCGTCGCACCAGAAGTAATATTAGCCCCCAAACGTTCCTGCGTTTCGGCAAGGGCCTTGCTGCCAAGGGAGAGTGTACCTTCATCCATCAGCGCCAGCATGAAAGATTGCGTGCCAAGTGCGGATTTCGGATCAGCGGCATAGCCGGCGTCAAAGCTGACATTGACTTGCACCGTTGGCACAGCTGCTCGCCGTGCAAAATATACTTCAATCCCGTTTTTCAGATTGCCGCGTTCAATTGTCGGGAAATCAAGCGCGGTCAGCGTACCTACATCGGGCAGCTTTGACCGGTCTGCCCCGGCATAGCTTAATAATGTCGAGGTTTTCTGCTCCGGGTCGGAATAATATTCCGGGCGCAGCGCAATATCGGGTTTGGCATAGTTTGCTGGCGACACCACAAACCCGCCCCGATTTTCGCCGCCCTCAGTCCGCTTACCCGGCTCGACAATCAGCGAGAATACCGGGCGCGACAGCCATTTGCTGGCCGTTGCCTTAACTTCGGCCGGTGTGATTTTGGCCGCACGTTCCAGGTCGACCTTATATTGGGCGATATTGTTCGAATATAAAAGGCCCTCGGCAAGCGTTCCCGCCTTACCACTAAACCCGCCAACCGATTCAAGTCCGGCAATCTGGCCCGAAACATAGCGCGTTGCCGCACGGGTCAGTTCGTCCTGGCTAGGGCCTTCTTTCAGGAACAGCGCAATTTGTTCGTCAAGCTTTGCTGCAACCGTTTTGGCATCGGTGCCTGGTTTTACATCGGCCGACACTACAAACTGGCCACCTTGTGCAAATATCTCTGCACCTGCTGTCACACCGACAGCAACCTGTTGTTCGCGCACCAACGCATTGTCCTGCCGCGAACTGGCAAGCCCGCCAAGCACCGATCCTGCCATCGACATCGCAATATAATCCGGATTATCCAAGCCCGGAATCGCCCACATCCGGTAAATCCGCGTCGTTGAAACCTGATCGTTGATGGTCTTGAATTTCGGTGCATCCAATGTCGGCACGGGAATGTTTAGCTTTGCCACCTCTGGCCCGCGCTTGATGTCACCGAACCATTTTTCAACCATCGGCTTTGCAGTCTTGGTATCAATGTCACCCGCCAGCACCAGGATCGAATTGTTTGGGCCATAATTGTCGCTGAACCATTTTTTGACATCGGTCAGGCTGGCAGAATCAAGGTCCTTCATCGAACCGATGGTTGAATGATGATAAGGGTGACCGGAGGGATAGAGGTTTTCCAACTGCTCATATTCAACTATGCCAAAGGGGTTGTTGTCACCCTGACGCTTCTCGTTCTGTACGACGCCGCGCTGGTTATCGAGCTTCTCCTGCGTTACCGCACCAAGCAAATGCCCCATGCGATCGCTCTCCAGAAATAGCGCCCGGTCAAGTGCGCCTGTGGGCACGGTTTCAAAATAATTTGTGCGGTCAAACCAAGTCGTACCGTTAAAATCGGTTGCACCCACTTGCTGTAAGGGCTCAAAAAAATCGCCCGGCGCGTTTTCTGATCCGTTGAACATCAGGTGTTCAAACAAATGCGCAAAGCCGGTTTTGCCTTGAGGCTCATTTTTGGAACCTATGCCGTACCACACAGAAACGGCCACCACAGGGGCCTTGCGGTCGGTATGCACGATAACGCGAAGGCCATTGTCGAGTGTGAATGTTTCATAGGGAATATTCACGGCCTTTACCAAATCGGCAACAGGGGCCGGTTTGGCCGCTTTGGTCGCCGCAGCAGCCTGATTTGCAGCACCCAGAGCAAGTGAGGACACCATGAAAGCGAGGGTCAATTTACGGATCATGTTCGGGGGCACCTTAAAGAATTTATTCTAGATAACCTGATGATAGCCATGCAGGAGGCAAAGGCAATAAGCGGCACGAATTTTCGACAAGCGACAATTCAGTAGAAATTAGCTAAGGCCGGTATTCCCGCACAATATGTGGTTTTAATGCCTCCCGCGTAAACCAGACATCCTTAAACTTATGGTCGACAAACAGCTGCATCTGATCGGTGTAGTGTTTGGATTCTGGTCGCGTGGTGGCCGCGCCGTAAGGTTGGATAGACCGGCTTGATACCATGCCTGCCTTGTCCCATGTGGCGATCATGATAAAGCTGTCGCCGTGTTTGACGCGGCCTTTGCCGTCGGGCTGATCCTTGTCCCAGATGCTTGTTGCGCGCAGAGCATCAGTGCCGCCGTCCATAGGCAAATCAATTTTACCCCGGCGCAATCGCTGCATCTCTAACAACGGCACATCAATGCGTTTGAAATACGTCATCATATGGTCGACCCATTTACGGAGCTCCTTTCGCGCATCGGGCAAAGGCTTATTATGATAATTCGCGGTGTTCGCAGCGCGGATCATCAGTTCAGCAAGCGTATCTGCTCCGCCCTTGCCATCGCTTTTCCAATCCCATGTGGCAAGTAATGCCTGCGCCTTGGCGAGATCGGGCTCTTTGCGCAGATCAAGTGCGGCTATCTGCGCCATCCATATGCCCGCATAACTGGCCTTGCTATATCCGGTATCGAATTTGATCGTAAGTATCTCTTCTGGTGTAATCGAATTGTCCGCCGACATCAATTCAACCGCGCGAATACCGCGATTGGTAAGGCGGCGTTCAATCCCCATCAGCGGCGAATAATCCGCCGGGTTCATTTCCGATCCCTTGCCCGCCGAAAGGAACGGGGTGTTATTGGCATTGGTGACAAATCCGCTTGCCGGATCGACAATCTTGGGCATCGCGGCAAAGTTCTGCGTTCCTGTCCACATATCCGCCGATGTGTCCCCGGGCAGCACGCCTTGATAATTATATCCTGGTTTGCGCGGCGGGAACATCGCGTTGTAGATATAAGCAATACGTCCGGTTTTATCAGCATAGATGAAATTGGTTGCAGCTATCCCGCCTATGTCCATCGCCTTGGTCCACTGCGCCCAATCCTGCGCCTTGGTAATCCGGTAATATTGCTCCAGATTGCGTGCCTGATCGATCCCGGCATAGCGGATTGCAAAGGCACCTGACTTATTCTTGATGACCGGCCCGTGCAGTGATTGATATATTGTCTGTGGCACCGGCAATGTGAAGGGACCGTATTTCACCTTCAACCAGATCCGTTTCGATACCAACGGCAACCATTTGCCGTCATAGCGGTACTGCGTGCCGTCAGCGTTCAGAACGAGTTTATAGACATCGACCAGGTCGGGATGGTTGACCGTGTTGGTCCACCCCAAATTCTTGTTATGGCCCAGCAGGATGAACGGGCTGCCCGGAAACAGCGCCCCCGCCATATCAAGCCCTTCGTCGGAGTGCATCACCGCTTCATACCACGCGACCTGTCCTTCATAGGGCTGGTGTGAATTGGAAATTAGCCAGGTTTTGCCATCGGCCATTTTCTTGGGCGCCATCGCAAACGCATTTGATCCGTTCATCGAAGGATCGCGGCCAATGGGCGTCATTGCGCCGGGGCTATCAACCGGCGGTTTCTTACCCTCGGTCAAACGGCCAATATATTCGTCCAGTCCAAAGAAAAACGGCGAACGCAGGACAAAGCCCGTTGCTACGTCTTCTCCGTTTACCGGAAACAGTTTCGACAGGCGAACTTCACCGGGATGCTTTTGCGCATAAAGGTTAAGGCCCGCGGCATAGCCATCAAGGACTGCGCGAACGTCCGCAGGCATTTTGGGATATTCGCGGCGTGCGGTTTCTTGGGCACCCAGAAAAGCGCCAACATAATCAATCTTTACGCCGTCACCGCCGACCATGGCCCCGTACCGTCCGCGGGTCATTGCGATCACTTCCTGTATCGTCGAAAAATCATCCTCGGCATGCGCATAAGCAAGACCGTAAGAGGCATCGGCATCGGACTTGCCATAGATATGCGGGACACCAAAAGTATCGCGGGCGATGGTGGCATCATATTTTTTGGGCGCAGGTGCAGTGGATGAAGTGGTACTCAGCGGCTCCCACACAGCAAGGCCAATCGCTGTCAAAACCAACAGACCCAATGCCGACAATGCAGCCCGAATTGCCCAACGCATATATTACTCTCCCACTCTTCATCCTTACATGGCAGAGCTGCCGGAAGGTTGCAAATGGCAATCTAGTTGCGGGATCAGGGCAGAGGCGGCATTTCGGCATCGCGCAGCTTCACGCCGATAGTCCGTGCCAATGTCGGGGCAATCGAACGCATGTCAATCTCGCCCCAATTCTTACCTCGCACAACGCCCTTGCCCATCATCATGAAGCTGGATCGCATTTTCGGATTGGCCGGGAAATAGCCGTGCATCCCTTTTGATTTGGACGCGCTAACCAGCGGTACCGATACGCCTTTGAAACCACCCCAATAGGCCCCGGTCAGCAGGTCAACATAGAACGACGCATCGGGATTACCGCCCATCGCCGCGATGGCCTTACGGTCAGCAATTGCAGCAATCCGTGTCGCCGGATCGGATTTCAGCTTTGCCAACAGGCTCGCCACTTTGTTGGTCAGGACACTGTCATCCGCACGGGCGAGAACCACGGCGCACGAACCACCCGAGGGCCATGGCATCGCTTCCCAGCTTGCGACTTTGCCTTCACCGTCCAGTGTAATCAGCCCGGCGTCGA
>JAYUPC010000149.1:0-8129 GCA_043760355.1 Sphingomonadales bacterium | reverse complement strand
CGTAGCAATAAGTCGACCGATCGGATGATTATCCGTTCACGTCATGCAAAGAAGAAGAGGTAAGCCATGGCACGTTCCATTTGGAAAGGTCCGTTTGTTGACCTCTATCTGCTGAAAAAAGCAGAAACTGCGCAGGAAGCAAGCAATCGCGCGCCGATCAAAACATGGTCGCGTCGTTCGACAATCCTGCCGCAATTCGTTGGCCTGACGTTCAGCGTCTATAACGGCCACAAGTTCATTCCCGTTTCGGTGAATGAAGACATGGTTGGCCATAAGCTGGGTGAGTTCGCTCCTACGCGCACTTATTACGGCCACGGCGCAGATAAGAAGGGCAAACGCTAATGGGCAAGCAATCCGCACCCCGCCGCGTTGGCGAAAAAGAAGCTTTGGCTGTCGGCACCTCGATCCGTGGTTCGGCACAAAAGCTTGGTCTTGTTGCGGCATTGATCCGTGGCAGGAAAGCTGAAGACGCGCTCAACATCCTGAAATTCTCGACCAAGGGAATGGCAGAAGATGTTAGCAAGGTTTTGGCATCGGCTATCGCAAACGCAGAAAACAATCACAACCTCGATGTAGATGCGCTTTATGTTCAGGAAGCCAGCGTCGGCAAAGGTCTGTCGATGAAACGCTTCATGGCACGTGGCCGTGGTAAATCGAGCCGGATCGTTAAACCGTTCAGCCGTCTACGCATCATTGTGTGCGAACGCGAAGAAGAGGCATAAGTCATGGGTCAAAAGAGCAATCCTATCGGGCTTCGCCTGCAGATTAACCGCACTTGGGATAGCCGCTGGTTCGCCGAAGGTGCGGATTATGGCAAGATGTTGATCGAAGATATCAAGATTCGCAAATTCATCTTTGAAACGTTGCCCCAGGCTGCGATTTCCAAAGTAGTGATCGAGCGTCCGGCAAAGAACTGTCGCGTGTCGATTTATGCTGCGCGTCCTGGCGTTATCATCGGCAAAAAAGGTGCAGATATCGAAAAGCTGAAAAAGCTGATCGGTAAATACACCGATGCAGAGATTTCGCTGAACATCGTTGAAATCCGTAAGCCAGAAGTTGACGCTAAGCTTGTTGCGCAAGGCATCGCCGATCAGCTGATCCGTCGTATTGCCTTTCGTCGTGCTATGAAGCGGGCGATGCAGTCCGCGATGCGTCTGGGTGCAGAAGGCATCAAGATCACTTGCGGTGGCCGTTTGGGCGGCGCTGAAATCGCCCGCGTTGAATCCTATCGTGAGGGTCGGGTTCCCGCGCACACGCTTCGCGCCAACATCGACTATGCTGAAGCCGAAGCGCTGACCGCTTATGGCATTATCGGCATCAAATGCTGGATCTTCAAAGGTGAAATCCTCGGTCATGATCCAATGGCAACCGACCGGTTGATGATGGAGGCCCAAACATCGGGCGTCCGTCCGCAATCCGACCGCCGCTGATAGTTAAGGACAGATATCATGCTGCAACCTAAAAAACATAAATTCCGTAAGACCTTCAAGGGCCGTATTCACGGAAATGCCAAGGGCGGATCGGACCTGAATTTCGGTTCTTATGGTCTGAAAGCTCTTGAGCCAGAGCGTATTACTGCGCGTCAGATCGAAGCGGCTCGCCGTGCGATTACCCGTCACATCAAACGTCAAGGGCGTTTGTGGATCCGTATTTTCCCCGACGTGCCTGTCACCAAAAAACCTGCTGAAGTTCGTCAGGGTAAAGGTAAAGGTTCGGTTGAATATTGGGCAGCCCGCGTAAAACCAGGCCGCATTATGTTTGAACTCGACGGTGTTCCCGGCCCCATCGCAGCGGTTGCTTTCCAGCGCGCAGCAATGAAATTGCCGATCAAAACCAAAGTTGTGGCGCGTCTTGGCGACACTTCGCATTTGGGAGCGCATTAAGATGAGCAAGAATGAAGATTTCCGCATGAAGAGCGACGATCAGCTTTCGACCGATCTGGGCGAACTGAAGCGTGAAGCGTTCAACCTGCGTTTCCAATCGGCAACCGGCCAGTTGGAAAAGCCTGCACGCATCCGTGTTGTGCGTCGTGACATTGCGCGCATCAAAACCCTTCAAGGCGAGCGCGCTATCGTCGCCGCGAAAACGGCAAAAGGAGCCTAACCCATGCCAAAACGTATTCTTACCGGCACGGTAGTCTCCGACAAGGGCGACAAGACTATTGTTGTTTTGGTCGAGCGCAAGGTCAAGCACCCGCTTTACGGCAAGATCATCCGCCGTTCGAAAAAATATCATGCGCATGATGAAGCGAATGAATTCAAGGCTGGCGAAATCGTCCGTATCGAAGAAACCAAGCCGATTTCAAAGCTGAAAACATGGAAGGTGATTGAGCGCGAAGGCGCAAATGCACCAGCCGCAATGGCAACATCAGAGTAATCAGATTTAGGAACTACCGGACCAGTTCCGGCAAGCCAAAACGAAAGGAAGTGGATCGATGATCCAGATGCAATCAAATCTCGACGTCGCTGACAACAGCGGTGCGAAACGCGTCCAGTGCATTAAAGTGCTTGGCGGGTCGAAGCGCCGGGTTGCGGGCGTCGGCGACATCATTGTGGTGTCGATCAAAGAAGCTGCACCACGCGGCAAAGTTAAGAAGGGTGATGTGCACAAGGCCGTCATCGTTCGCACCCGCAAGGAAATTCGCCGTGCCGATGGTACTGTGATTCGCTTCGATTCAAACGCTGCTGTGCTTATCGGTAACAACCAAGAGCCTATCGGTACGCGCATTTTTGGACCAGTCGTTCGCGAATTGCGCGCCAAGAAGCACATGAAAATCATTAGCCTGGCGCCGGAGGTTCTATAATCATGGCACTCGCAAAAATCAAAAAGGGTGACACCGTTGTCGTGCTCGCTGGTAAGGACAAGGGCAAATCGGGGGAAGTAACCCGCGTTGATCCAAAGGCGAGCAAAGTCGTCGTATCGGGTGTCAATGTTGCTGTGCGTCACCGCAAGCCAACTCAAACTAACCCACAAGGCGGCCTCGACCGGTTCGAAGCGCCATTGCATATCTCGAACGTTGCTATCGCCGATCCAAAGAGCGGCCAAGCAACACGCGTTCGGATTGAAACCGCAGAAGACGGCAAAAAGACACGCGTAGCCGTTAAGTCCGGGGAGAAGATCAGTGGCTGATACAAAATACACGCCGCGTATGAAGCAGCGCTATGACGACGTGATCGTTAAGGCGATGACCGAGAAATTCGGTTATGCTAACCGCTTTGCTATTCCAAAGATTCAGAAGATCACACTCAACATGGGTGTGGGCGAAGGTTCGCAGGATAAGAAGAAAGTGACCATAGCGGCGACTGAAATGGAATTGATTTCAGGCCAAAAGCCTGTCGTGACCATTGCCAAGAAATCGATCGCCGGCTTTAAACTGCGCGAAGGCATGCCTATCGGCGTTAAGGTTACGCTGCGTGGTGCGCAAATGTATGAATTTCTGGACCGCCTGGTTACAATCGCAATGCCGCGTATTCGCGATTTCCGGGGTCTCAACCCGAAAAGCTTTGATGGTCGCGGTAACTTTGCGATGGGTTTGAAAGAGCAGATCATTTTTCCAGAAATCAGCTATGACGCCATCGATCAGGTGCGCGGAATGGACGTAATCGTAACCACTTCGGCCAACACGGACGACGAAGCACGCGAACTGCTTAAGCTGTTCAGCTTCCCTTTCCCTGCTGACGAAACCGAAGAGAAGGCAGCAGCGTAATGGCGAAACTGAGTTCCATAAACAAAAATGAGCGTCGTAAGAAGCTGGTAAAGAAATATGCCGGCCGTTATGCGAAATTGAAGGCCGTTGCCGCAGACACAAAGCTTGATGAAACTGAACGTTTGATGGCACGCCTGAAAATGGCTGAAATTCCCCGCAATGGTAACCCGAACCGCGTTCGTAACCGTTGTGAAACCACCGGGCGCCCACGCGCTTATTATCGTAAATTCCGGCTTTGCCGTATCGAGCTGCGTGATCTGGACAATAAGGGCCTGATCCCCGGCGTCACAAAGTCAAGCTGGTAAGGATAGACTATGTCATTGACCGATCCTTTGGGTGATATGCTCACCCGCATCCGTAACGGCCAACGTGCGAAGAAAGACTCTGTCATTTCTCCCGCGTCGAACCTGCGGACCCGTGTTCTCGATGTGTTGCAACGCGAAGGTTATATTCGCGGTTACAGCGAAGAAACCCTTGGGCCACGTGGCCAACATAAGGGCATTCGCATCGAGCTTAAATATTTTGAAGGTGAACCGGCAATCCGCCACGTAGCCCGCGTATCGAAGCCAGGACGCCGCGTTTATTCGGGAAGCCAAGAGTTACCCGTGATCCGCAACGGCCTTGGTATCACCATCGTTTCGACGCCCAAAGGTGTGCTTTCTGATGCAGAAGCACGCGAAGCCAATGTCGGCGGCGAAATCCTGGCGGAGGTATTCTGATGAGCCGCATTGGTAAAAAACCGGTTCCTGTTCCTGCTGGTGTTACAGCCAGCATGAATGCAGGTACCCTCTTGGTGAAAGGGCCCAAGGGCGAACTTTCCATGCCGATGAGCGACCTGATTTCGTATGAAATGAAGGACGAAGGTCTTTCGGTCATGCCTGCCAATGAAAGCAAGCAAGCGCGCGCTTTTTGGGGTATGCAACGCACGCTCGTTTCAAATCTGATGACCGGTGTGACCGAAGGTTTCACCAAGGTTCTCGAAATCACCGGTGTTGGTTATCGTGCCAATGTTCAGGGTAAGAACTTGAAGTTGCAACTTGGTTACAGCCATGATGTCGATTTCGCGATTCCTGATGGTATCGATATCAAAACACCAGACAACACCACTGTTGAAATCAGTGGTATGGACAAGCAGAAGGTCGGTCAGGTTGCTGCCGAAATTCGCCGCTGGAGAAAGCCGGAGCCTTATAAGGGCAAGGGTATCAAATATCGCGGTGAATATATCTTCCGCAAAGAAGGGAAGAAGAAATAAGCCATGGCGAAACTATCTCTCTTTGAAAAGCGTCGCCAACGCGTGCGCTCCAAGCTTCGGAGCCAAGTCGCTGGTCGTCCCCGTCTTAGTGTACATCGCACTGGACGTCATATTTACGCGCAGATCATTGACGATGCGAAGGGTGCAACGCTTGCGTCTGCTTCTACGCTCGACAAGGATATTAAGGCCAAGAACGGATCGACAGCAGAAGCTGCCGCAGACGTTGGTATGCGCGTTGCCGAAGCGGCGAAGAAGGCCGGTGTTAGCACCGTTGTTTTCGACCGTGGCGGTTTCTTGTTTCACGGCCGCGTCAAGGCGCTTGCCGATGCCGCCCGCGCTGGCGGATTGGAGTTCTAATGATGGCTGATGAAATGAACACAGACGCACCCGTCGAAGCAGTTGCAACCGATGCTCGCCCTCCTCGCGGTGGACGTGGCGGTGGCGACAATCGCGGCGGTCGCGGTGGCGGTGACAACCGTGGTGGTGGTCGCGGCAAACGTGATGACCGTAAACCGGCATCCGAAGAAGGCGGCGAAGAACTGATCGAAAAGCTTGTTCACATTAACCGCGTTTCGAAAACGGTTAAGGGCGGTAAGCGCTTTGGTTTTGCAGCGCTCGTTGTGGTTGGTGATGGTCAGGGCCGTGCAGGCTTTGGTCACGGTAAGGCACGCGAAGTGCCTGAGGCGATCAACAAGGCAACTGCTGCTGCGAAGAAAAAAATGATCCGTGTTCCATTGAAAGAAGGTCGCACGCTGCATCATGATGGCAATGGTCATTTTGGCGCAGGCAATGTTCATGTTCGCTCTGCACCTGCGGGAACCGGCATCATCGCGGGTGGCCCAATGCGCGCCGTTTTCGAAAGCCTCGGCGTTGCGGATGTTGTGACCAAATCGGTCGGGACATCCAACCCCTACAACATGATCCGTGCAACCTTTGCCGCGCTTGGGGAACAGACCAGCCCGAAATCGGTTGCGCAACGTCGCGGCAAGAAAATTGCCGATCTTCTTGGTCGCGGTGGCAGCAAAACTGCTGTGGCTGATGCCGAAGCGATTGCGGAGTAATTTACATGGCTAAAATTACCATTAAACAAGTGGGTTCACCGATCCGCCGTCCCGCCAGCCAACGCGCAACTTTGAAAGGCCTTGGCCTTAATAAGATGCACCGCACTGTCGAAATTGAGGACACGCCCGAAACACGCGGCATGATCCATAAAGTTCGGCATATGGTTGAGGTACTGGGTTAAATATAAATTTATCCCTATTTACTTAGGGATTAGCGCGAACAAAGCGAAAGCGAGTGCACGACATGAAATTGAATGACATCAGAGATAATGAAGGTGCCCGCCATCGGCGCATGCGTGTTGGACGTGGTATCGGATCGGGCAAGGGCAAGACTGCGGGTCGTGGCCAAAAGGGTCAAACCAGCCGTTCGGGTGTTTCGATCAACGGTTTTGAAGGTGGCCAGATGCCGCTTCACATGCGTATTCCAAAGCGCGGCTTCAACAACATTTTTGCCAAGGACCATGCCGAAGTTAATCTGGGCATGATCCAGAAGTTCATTGATGCCAAGAAATTGGATATCAAAGCCGTTGTCGATCAAGCTGCGCTTAATGCTGCGGGCCTGACGCGTGGCGGTAAAGACGGGGTTCGTCTTCTTGCCAAGGGCACGCTGACTTCAAAGGTCAATTTCTCGGTTGCGGGTGCATCAAAAGCCGCAGTTGAAGCCGTTGAAAAAGCCGGTGGTAAGGTTGAATTGCTTGTTGTCGTTCCTGCTGCTGAAAAAGCTAAGGCGAAAAAGGGCACTGCCCTGAAAGTCAAAGCAGAAGCCAAGGCGGCGGCCATAAAGGCCAAGAAATAAGTTAGACAGGGGCGCAAACGCACTCTTGTTATACCAGCCCCGCTTTCCAATATAGGACAGCGGGGCTTGTCGTTTCCGGGGATCAACTCTAGGGTCACATTAGAATATATTCAGACGGTTGGGCGCCACGTTAGCACAAGCGCTTCCCATCCGGACATAAGGACAGGTAATCATGGCATCTCGGGCCGATCAAATGGCATCTAACATCAATTTTTCGAAGTTCGGGCAAGCAACAGATTTGAAGAAGCGTATCTGGTTTACGATCGGTGCGCTGATCGTGTTCCGCTTGCTCAGCTTTGTGCCATTGCCCGGTATTGATCCGATTGCGCAGGCGGCGCTTTATGCCAACAATGCCCAAGGTGGCGTGCTTGATATATTTAACACTTTCTCTGGCGGTTCGCTTGAGCGAATGAGTTTGATTGCGCTTGGTGTCATGCCTTACATTACGGCTTCTATCGTGGTGCAACTGGCGTCGTCTCTGTCGCCCACGCTTGCTGCGATCAAGAAAGAGGGTGAGAGCGGGCGCAAAAAACTCAATCAATATACCCGTTTCGGCACGGTATTTTTAACCGCATTACAGGGTTATTTTCTTGCAACTGGTCTTGAGACTCTGGCCGCAGCCAACGGGATACGCGCAGTTGTTGAACCCGGAATGATGTTCCGTATTGTCGCCACGGTCAGCTTAATCGGTGGAACAATGTTCCTGATGTGGCTGGGTGAGCAGATAACAAGCCGCGGGATTGGCAATGGTATCTCGCTTATCATCATGGCGGGCATTGTCGCGCAAATGCCGCGACTTGTAGTCAACATACTCGAAGGTGTGCGCACTGGATCGATGAGCGGCTTCCTGATTATCGGATTTATTCTGATGTTCGTGGTGCTGACATTGCTGATCGTGTTCATGGAACGGGGGCAGCGCCGCGTGCTTATCCAATATCCAAAGCGCGCAACACAGCGCGGGATGATGCAGGCAGACCGCAGCCATCTGCCACTTAAGATCAATACAGCTGGCGTAATTCCGCCGATTTTTGCCTCGTCGCTTTTATTACTTCCCATCACGATTACCCAATTGGGTGGTAACAAAGTTGCAGGCGAAAGCCAATTTGGTGACTTTGTGATTACGCTTAACCAGTATCTAGCACACGGTCAGCCGATCTATCTTTTGCTCTACGGCCTTGGCATCGTCTTCTTCTGCTTTTTCTACACAGCGGTTGTATTTAACCCTGAAGAAACATCGGAGAATTTGAAAAAGGCTGGCGGTTTTATTCCAGGCATTCGTCCGGGTAAGAATACCGAGACCTATCTTGATTATGT
>JAYUPC010000148.1:0-8172 GCA_043760355.1 Sphingomonadales bacterium | reverse complement strand
GAACACTCCCATACGGCTCCAACGGATGAACCGGTTGTAAATCGTCTTATGCGAGCCATAATCCTCTGGCTCGTCACGCCAGCGCAGTCCGTTGCGGATCACAAAGATAATCCCACTGATGATCCGCCTGTCATCAACCCTCGGCATCCCGTGCGACAACGGAAAATATGGCTCGATCCTGCGCATCTGTGCTTGGGTCAACCAAATGAGAATGTAAGTAAAGGGGTTATTGCACCTGTCACCGTAACTTCAACTTCTGATTACTGGCATCGCGCAGATCGACAGTTATGTTGGTTGTGGCCAGCTTGGCATCAAGGACATCGCAAAGGGCAAGGGCAGTACTGCTGGCTTGGCCGCCAAGGTCGATATAGTTGAGTTTTATAAAACGGGTATCTCCGTTAATAATCAACGTATCTTTACCCGAGCCAGCTTCCACTGCAGCCTTTTCAATCGACACCAATGTGTCATTGCCAAAGTCACCACCGCCGCTCAAGCCAATCGATAATCCAAATTCATTGGGCTTCTGACCCTTGTTCTTTGACTCGCCAGTAATCAAGATCGTGGAATCGCCGGTATCGTATTTATAAACAACCGTGTCCGTGCCGTCCAAGGTGTTGCCTAGAATACCAGGGCTGCCGCCATTTAGAACATCGTCACCATCATTCAATTCAACAATCAGTAGATCGTCTCCATCACCGCCGTAAAGGCCGCCCTTTATATCATCCGACGTATCACCCGGTGTCCCGTTATCACTATACCTATCATCGCCAAGGCCGCCTACAAGGCGATCATTGTCTGAACCGCCTACGAGATAATCAATGCCGTTACCGCCTAATAGTGTATCGTTGCCGTCATCGCCATAGAGCTGATCATTATCGGCACCACCATCTAGAATGTCCTTACCACGACCGCCATAAAGCAGATCATTGCCACTTTCGCCGAATAATATGTCTGCTTGCGCTTGAGGATCAAATATTTTCGATGTTATCGAGTCCTTATCGATAACCGAATAATCGCCATCGTCAGTATCAAGAGTAAAGCTGAATATTCCTTGATAACTGAAAACTGAGCGTCCTTCAGCCAACAATACGTCGTTTCCAGCGCCGCCGCTAAGTTCATTGCTTAATAGATTACCGATCAAAAGGTCATTTGCCGATGAACCAGTTGCATTTTCAATATACGTTCCAAATGCAATCGAGGCATTTTGGATACCGATATTTGTCAAACTGCCGGTATCAGAGATAATTACGCCTGCCGCCGGGCCAATTGATGAGAAATGCGCAGGACGAAGGTCGATATAAGCAGGAAAATTACTACCTGCGGCGCTTATGATATCGGTGCCGCCATAATCCACGATTGTACGACGACGCGCACGTGCTGTTCCTCCGCTAACTGCGTTGGTTTCAACAAAATCGGAATTACCGGTACTTGTCGAGCTATATACATAACTGTTCGATCCGCTCGATTCCGCAATATCGCGACCGTGTAAATATTGTAATGCCGAAACATCGTAAAGTTGATACTCAGCAACCCGTATTGCACCACTGATGCCAGATTCTACTGCAGCAAAAGAAGATTGGTTGAACTCCCAATACGACATGACCGAGAATTGCTGGGTTATTACTCCGTAACCCGCCGTTCCATCAAAACCTACTGCACTACCGTCCCGCAATCCCAGTGCATGCCCTGTTTCATGAACGAATGTCCAAAAAGTCACCTTTGGCGATGCCAAGCCACTTTGCGTTAGCCAGATATCCGAACGTAAATTTGACGATGCTGTTCCAAAGGGCCAAGTAATTCCTGAAATTTGCGGATTTCCAGAGCCCGTACTGACGACTTCGGCATTATACCCGCCATAATTAATGTTAGAAAGTCCCGATGTATTAAGCTGAAATTGCAGAGGAATAAATGATGAAACATAGTTGAAATTTGTTGCAAGGGTACTTACCCCCAATGTACTGACATTGACCAGATTGCCGGTGACCGTATCAATACTGCCATCAGGATATTAAGTACCAAGGCATTACTGCTATTTACCAGCAAGGGATATCCCCCGGAAGGAAGCTGAAAATTATTGGAATCTGTAGGATAAAAGTAATAACTTATTATGGGATTTGAAAAATAACTATACTTGGTTCCAGCAAGCTTTTTTGCTTCACTAATTTTACCTTTTGTCATTATTTCTCTCTATTTTACAAAACTTTTAAGGACCGATAAACCCATAAATCCAAATCATCTATTTCAATGAATTTACTGTAAGGCGTTCCCCAACGCAAAACAGTTTTTCCTTCGGGTGTAACCATTTTTTCCAGTTTAACCGATATTGATTTGGTTTTATAATTTTTACCTTGCCGTATTCTGACAAAAAACAGAAATTCATCGGGAGCTTTAATCAACTCTGATCGTCCCGATAAAAATATATTTCGATCATTATGCTTACAACGACTGTCTGTAGATGGTGGGAATCTATCACCTGTAGTGTCACCTGCTACTGGCTCTAACCGAAAGCCACCTGCAGTAAAACCACTTACACGTTGATAAGATAACCAACGCTTCGTACTCAATGTCTGGTAAAAATAAAACGCGTATGATGTTTCATATTTACCGCAAATATAGGTATCGGGATATATTGGAAATATGTCGGTATTGCTTACGTTCTGAAGATCGAGATCACGTCCATCGTTAACAAATGGGATGTCCGTATTTACAGGCTGTATAGAATTCCAGAATAAGTGTCCGCCGACTGCGCTCGAAAGTGCTAGTAAAGCAAAAATGAAATACCTTTTTTTCATTTCTGATCCTCCCGATGATCTAGCTGAAGCATGAGGTTCTAGGCGTCAAGGTATTAACACGATTATCTTGAATTTAACCATATGCTTATTGTGGATAGTTTTCCAACTACACCCACCATGTTGGTAATGACGATTACCTCTCCCTTCCCGCCTCATCCATAGTCTGCGCAATAGGGCTTAGCAGATAGTCGATGATCCGCCGCTCCCCGGTTTTGATCTCGGCCTGCACGGCGAGGCCGGGACCGATAATCTGGTCACGTCCTCGGACACGGATAGTGCGTTGTTGTAGGCGGATGCGGGTGGCATAGACAAGACCCTGTGGCATGGATTTGCCTTGGCTATCGCGCTGGCCTTGGCTGCCCCCCTGACCACCACCCTGGCTCATATCAATGGCATCGCGGCTTATGCTTTCGACGATACCGGGGACAATGCCATAATCGGTGAAGTTAAACGCCTCCAGTTTCACCCGTACCGTTTGGCCTTCGTGAATAAAGCCGATGTCTTTGTTCATAATGTTGGCTTCAATCACAACGGCGGCATCATCGGGCACAATAATCATGAGTGCTTGAGCGGGTTGTACCACCCCGCCGACCGTGGACAGCACGAGTTGCTGCACTGTGCCTGATACGGGCGCGCGCAGTTGTTGATATTCCTGACGCCGGGTGGATTTAGTGACGTCTTCACGTGCTAACCCGGTCTTCTCTTGCGCCTCGGAAAGCTGCGTTGCGGCATTCTTGCCAAAGGTTGCTTTGGCGCGGCGCAGCTGTGCATCGATATTGGCCATCGCGGCGCGTGCTTTTTCAGCATTTGCTTCTTGCACGGCGATATTCTGGATATGCTCGACTTTCTGTTGCTCATATTCAAGCAGACGTATTTTTGAGAAGTATCCTTTTTCAGTAAGCTCCTTGCGCGCCTCCAGTTGCGCTTCGATTAGGGGCAGCGTTTGTTTGAGCTTGCTGATCTCGGCCTCTGACCCAGTAAGTTCCGCGGCACGTTCAGCGCGCTGTTGAATGAGACTGGCACGCTCGCCTTCATATTCGGCAATCGAGGTGCGGACAAAGTCGTCTTGTGTATCGGTGATGGCATTTGGTGTGCCCGCTGGCATCCGCAGCCGTTCACTGCCGCCCTGCACATGGCCCAACAAAGCCGCATTGCGCGCGGCGATAATCTGGACGGTTTGTAGGCCTTGCGATGCTTGTGCGGCAAGCTGCCGTTTGTTCAAGCGGATGATTTTAGCTGATTCGCACTATTCACTCTCTGTAAAGATTAACATTGCCCCTAGTGTAATTTGCATTAAGTTACAGTTGCATTGGTTGGGGGTGATTTGGGATGGAGCAAATACAGCGACCGGCGACCTCACAATCAAATCGTGAGTGCATCCATATCTCCTTGTTTGGCGAGTTCAAGTTGAAGGTTGCTGACGGCAGCGAAATCCTGATTTCAAACCGCCGGGCGAGAGCGTTGCTGGCGGTGCTGTGCCTGAACGGCAATGAGGCCATCGACCGCGAGCAGGTCAGCAAGCTATTGTGGCCCGGCCGTTTTGAAAGCCATGCCAAGGCCAGCCTGCGACAATGTTTACTTGACCTTGGTAAATTGCTCGCACCGCTTGGTTCGGAAATATTGCATGTCACGCGCAACAGCATCTGCTTGAACACTGTGGCGATCTCCACCGACCTTGGTGCGCTCGAAGCCGCATTGGCAGAGGGCAATGCCGTCGATGCCGCAAATCGGATATCATCAATCGGTGTGACGCCGTTGGTTGACAAGATGGACTTTGGTGAAGCGTTCCATGCCTGGCTGTCCAATCGCCGTTCACAGGCGGAACAACGGCTGCAAATGGCGGTCGATAGCGTGTTGGCCACGGCGGCACAGCGCGGCGATATGAAAAGCCATGAGAAGCTCTTCAAGGCATGGGCGCACCGCAATCCAGCGGCATCCACTGTTGCTGTCACCGACACCAAGACGCGCATTGCGGTGCTACCTTTTCAGGCACTCAACGCAAAGGACGGTGAGGATTATTTTGCCGACGGCATGGTCGATGAGCTGATCACCGCACTTGGGCAGGTGCCACAGTTGATGGTTGCGGGACGCACCTCTTCCTTCCATTTCCGGGATAGTGATCTGCCACCAGCAGGCATTGCCGTGGCTTTGGGGGTTTCGTACCTGATCGAAGGATCCGTGCAGCGACAGGGCGAACGCGTACGCATCCATGTCCATTTGATCGATGGCGATACAGGTTTCGAGCATTGGGGTGACCGCTTTGATGGCACGCTGGACGATGTCTTTGCCCTGCAGGAAAGCGTTGCGCAGGCGGTCACGGCCGCGATCAGCGCCGCACTTAATATCCCGATGCTGCCACCGTTTGTGCACGGTATGACGCACAGCAAAACGGCTTATGACCTGTTCCTACAAGCCCGCGCGCTGAATGCGCGGCTTTTTGGGGACGGGGTTCTTGCGCGAGCAGCCGAGTTGCTTGACGAAGCGGTTGCGCTTGATCCGAGCTTTGCCGAAGCGTGGGTTTTGTTGGGCGATGTGCATCAACGCATGGGCATCTATCTCGTCCATACTGACCTGACCGAAGCCTCTGCGGTTATGGCGGATTGTGTCCGCAAGGCGTTGGCGATCAAGCCCGGTCTGGGTCATGCCTATGGCTTGCTTGCCTTGCACGAGTTTACCCAGAACAATATCGTCGGCTCATTGGAGCTTGCATTCAAGGGCTATGAGGTCGAGCCAAACAATCCGGCAGTGGCGGTTCGGATAGGCGGGCTATTGCTGTTTTGCGGCCTGACCAAGCAAGGCATGCGCTATCTTGATGAGGCGATCGCGCAAGACCCGGCAGATGGCAGACACTATATGCTGCGCTCAGCGGGCCAGCTTAACGGCGGGGATATCGATGCAGCCATTGCCGACGCACAGCGCTGCGTCGATCTCGGCTTCCCATCGGTTTGGCTCGGTGTCGCTCATGCGGCCGCTGGCAATCATGATGTTGCCGTCGAACATTATCAGCAAACCCGTTTGATGCTAAACAACAGCATCCCGCCACCCAGCGGGATGGCACCGATGTCGCCAGAAATGATGGATGCCTATTGGCTCGTCGCTGCAAAGGGCGTCTGCAGCGGAGTGCCCAAAGACCGGGAAACCTATTGCCGTACGCTCGATTTTCTGCACGCGACAATGGTGGAAAAAGAACATCTGGCGATCACCCTGCCTGCGGTGTTCATGGGCTATGCTGATTTACTGTTCAAGACTGTCGGCGCGCGTATGACCCTTCAGAATATAGCGTGCCTGATGTCGATCTGGGCCGATATAGATCCGGTCCGCCAAATCTGGAAGCACCCCGAATTCATCCCCTTTGCCCAGCGCATCGGCATGGCGGCGGCATGGGACAAATATGGCTGGCCCGATCTGCTGCCGGCGCCGAGCAATCGCCTTTGACTCAGATGTTCGCAGGCGCCGCCTGAATCAAAAAGGCCAGCGACCTTTTTGGGCTTTTCGCCGTGCGTCGGCCTATGATTGGCCGAAGAACATGGAGGCAGCGACGGGTTCGATCTGGCGATAGTCTTGCTGCCACATCGCAAATATCTGGCGCGAAAAATCGTCGGGTTGGATGTCGGGCACATCGGCGACCAGACCATCCAGGATTTCCTCTACAGTTGCGCCCAGGTCCGCAGCATCAAGCGGGAGACCCTTGGCCATATCGGTATCGACCGGGCCGGGAAATACCCCATGGACCGCGACATTGCGGCGGGACAATTCGATCCGGGCCGATTGGGTGATCGAAAACGCGGCGGCCTTCGATGCGCTATATCCTGCATGGACCGGGACACCTTGCAATGAAGCGACCGACAACATGTTGACGATGACACCATTGCCTGTGCTTTCCAGGATCGGGGTAAAGGCCCGCATCATGCGCAGCGTGCCCCAATGATTGACGTCCATAATGTGGCGCATTTCCTCAATCGAGCCGCCGAGCGCGTCCGCATAAGCGATCACGCCCGCATTGTTGATCAGCAAGTCAACATCCCCGGCTTGCGACGCAGCGCGATCAATCTGTATCTGGTCCGTGACATCCAGCATCAGCGGTACAACGCGCGCATCGCCAAAATCCGGCAGCGAGGACATCTCGCGCGCCGAGGCATAAATGCGAACGACGCCGCGCTTCAGCAACGCTTCGACAAGCGCGCGTCCGATACCACGATTGCTTCCGGTGATGAGAACCGTCCTATCGTTGAAATTCATACTGAGCTCCTTGACGTCAATTTGCCCAACGGCACCAAATCATGATCTAATGCCATTCAAGTAATGCGACGGCCAACGTGCATGGCCCTCGCCAGGCAAATCGACCAGATAAAGTCGCCCCCTTACCGCTAGCTATGACAATGTTCATGCCTAACCCGGCACGTCAATAGCGCCATACGAGTTTGACGCCGTTTTGACGCTTTATTGACGGTAGGGCGGATTGCGCTTGACGTTACGGTATCGCATTATCTTGGCCGAGGGATCGCAGACATTTTTGAAGCTTTTGGCGAGGCGGGGAACCCCGTTTATCGCATCAGAAAAGCTGTGTCTGCCAGCATTGAGGAGCGATCATGGCGGCTATTACCACAGATAAGGAAATCGGCCGATCCGCCATGAACAAGGCGTTCTGGCGCATCCTACCGCTGATCGGGTTGGCATATCTGTTTGCCTATATGGACCGGGTAAATGTCGGCTTTGCCGCCGCCACAATGAACGCCGATCTGGGATTCAGCGCGACTGTTTACGGCCTTGGGGCGGGACTGTTCTTTCTTGGCTATGCGCTGTTCGAAATCCCGTCGAACCTGATGCTGGTCCGCTTTGGCGCGCGCAAATGGATCGCGCGCATCATGATTACCTGGGGGCTGCTGTCCGCTGCCATGATGTTCGCTCAGACGGCGGAACAGTTCTATATCCTGCGCTTTCTGCTCGGTGTGGCGGAGGCCGGTTTTTACCCCGGCGTAATCTATTATTTCTCGGGCTGGTTCCCGCCGTGCCACCGCAGCCGCGCGGTCAGCCGCTTTTACATCGCAGGGCCGCTCGGGTCGGTAGTGATGGGGGCGATGTCGGGTTGGCTGTTGTCGCTTGACGGTAATGCAGGCCTCCACGGCTGGCAGTGGCTGTTCCTCGTTCAGGGGCTGCCGACGGTGTTCGTCGGACTCGCTGTGCTTCGCTTTCTGCCCGACAGTCCCGCGACCGCAATTTGGCTCAGCGCGCCCGAAAAGGACTGGATTCACCGCAAACTCGCTCGCGAGCAACAGGCGATTGGCGCGCCCGCCAGCCACAATGTCCTCGCTGCCTTTCGCAACCCCCGCGTGCTGATGTTCGGGGCGATCGGGATTACCTGCATCGGTGCGTTCATCAC
>JAYUPC010000147.1:0-24998 GCA_043760355.1 Sphingomonadales bacterium | reverse complement strand
CGCCGCGATGCGTGCGACCGCAATAGCCGAATATTTCCGGGATCAGGGCAAACGTGTTTTCCTGATGATCGATAGCCTGACCCGCGTTGCCCATGCGCAGCGTGAGATCGGACTGTCGCTTGGCGAACCGCCAACGATGAAGGGCTATCCGCCCTCCGCACTCGGACTAATCCCACGTCTGGTTGAACGGGCGGGTGCTGATCGCAACACCGGGGGCTCGATTACTGCGATTTACACAGTGCTAGCAGATGGTGGTGATCATGATGATCCCGTGGTCGACGGGGCACGAGCCATTGTCGACGGACATATCGTTCTTTCGCGCAGCTTGGCTGAACAAGGTGTTTACCCAGCGATCGATATTTCCAAATCCTTGTCACGCACGATGGTTGATGTCGTGGACGAAGAGCATCTGCGAGCTGCTGCATATTTCCGGAACCTATGGTCAAATTACGAAGAAAATCGCGATCTCATGCTGATGGGGGCGTATGTGCCCGGCAATGATGCGGTGCTTGATGAGGCAATAGCACAGCGCCCTCAAATGATCGCTTACATGCAGCAAGATGCACGGCAGACTATCGACTTTGGCATATCGCGTGATGCACTTGTCACTGGGTTTGGCGCATGACCGCCGCCAGCTGTCGTCGTGCCCGAATATTGCGGTTACGCATCATCGAATGCCGTATTGCCAAAGTAAGGCTGGCGGGTGCCGGTCAAGCGATTGTCAATTTGGCAGGTATAAATGCACGATTGGATGCGTTTGCTTCAAACCTCTGCATCGCAAAAGGCAGCACTTATGGTCAGGCGTTATTGGCGGTGGCCGAAATGACATCGCGTTTAGAAATGGCATCGCAAGCGATGACTGCGCCAATTGCAGCGGCACAAACGCGCCGTGCCGAATGTGTAGAATTTCATATCAAATCACATCAAAAGCAAGAAGGCGCACAAAAGCTATATGACAACGCTTCGCGTCAAGAAGCAGCGGCGTATATATTGCGTAGTGATGCCAACCGCCCGTTCCGCAAGCGAACCAGGATTTGGGGAGCTGCATCATGAATATTGCGGTTTCAATAGCTGTAATTCCGCCTTTGCCGAATGCGTTCGCCGTGACACCAAGTCAGCCAGAAAAAGCGTTTGACCTTGTACTTCAGATGCTACCCGAATGTTCGGGGCAGCAAGCGCCCTTGGCTGAGCGCAAGATTGCGGTTGAAGCACAAGGCCCCGTCTTTGCGGCGTACCTGCAAAATATAACCCCGGAATTCGCCAATTCTGAAAACGGACTGGATGGGGATGTTATAAATTTAGCCCTCGAAAAAGATGATTTGGAACAGTTTCAGGATGTCTCCAGCGGCATATTTAATACGCAAATGCCTATTCAAAACAGTGTCGAAATACCCTCGCGTTTGATTGCTACAGGCGAGACAAATGAACCAATTTCGGGAAAAATCGATGTTACGCAGCGTATACCCAATTTTCCTTTGGAAGCAGCTATTGGCATTTCTAAGGTAATTGCCAACTGTACACCAGAACTTCCCAAAGCCCCTTTATTGGCACAAGAATCAGATGACGCAGAAATACTGTCATCACGGCAAGTCATTTCGACCACGCAACATGGGATTTTGTTTGATCTAACGCCAAGCAATCCGGATATTTCGAACCTGCGTTTGGGCATTATTCCATCGCCTGCAATAGATAAGCAGAGCACAGTTGATCCGATGCCCTCAACCGAGCGCTATCTTGATCTGGCACGTGACGGTCTGTGGCTGGATAGTTTGGCACACGACATAGTGGCAGCGGGGATGGATCAGGACCGGTTATCGTTCCGGCTTCGCCCTGAAAATCTCGGTCGCCTTGATGTTGACCTGGCGCAGGTGGGCGCTGACCTCTTAGTCCATATAACCGCCAGCACTGATGATGCTGCAAAGATTGTTGCCGCTGCCCAACCGCGCTTGTTTGAAGAGCTTCGTGCCCAGGGCCTTCGCGTTTCCGGCGGCGATGTTGCCAGCAGTAATCATCAGCAATCCGGACAATCCTTGTTTGGCCGTCATGCTGAACCCATCGACCATTCTGCATCCTCATATGAAGAAAATGATTCATCTCAAACCACGCGACCCGCCGGTCGCTTTGCCTAAAACAGAAAGTGAAAACCCATGAGTGCCGATAAAATCAAGCCTGAAGAGAAACCCAAAAAGGGTAAGATGAAGAAAATTCTGCTGATCGGAGTCGGGGGTACCGTCCTGATTGCTGCGGGTGTTGGCGGCGGTATTTATGCGTCCGGCTCGCTCGAAGGAAAAACCGAACATGAAGATCCGCACAAACCCAAATTAGTTGAGCGCAGCAAAGAACCAGCCGAGGTTGCCGAGGGTGAAGAAGGCAAAGAACCCGCCGCCAAGGTTGGCACGGTGTCGGTGAAAAGCGATACTGTGATTGTCGACCCCAAAAAATTCGAAGCGACCTATTTTTCACTGGAACAGAGCTTCACAGCAAACCTGTTGGATGGTGCGGGTTTTGTGCAGGTTGGGCTTAGTCTGTCGACTTATTATGACAGCAAGGTGATTGCCAACATCAAGCGGCAGAGCGTGCCGATCCGTTCCGCCGTACTAATGGCATTATCCGAGCAAGATGCAGCAATGCTTTCCACCCCGGAAGGTAAACAGGTTCTGCAACGCAAACTGACGTGCGCAATCAACAATGTGCTACGTGAGAAAGAGGGATTTGGCGGGATCGATAGCGTCTATTTCAGTAATCTGGTCATCCAGTGATGGATACGCAAACTATATCAGAAGCACAGGTTATTTCGCTGTTGCGCGTTGCAGATGATGCGCCGTGTTTCCCCGGACTTGAACGTGTTAGTGAACGGTTAGCGCGTGGGTTGCGTGATGTGATTGGCGATCAAATCATGATCGAGCCCCAGCCTGCCATGCTAAAAACATGTGAAGTTTGGCGTGCTGAACAAGGCGTATCCGGAGCGATTTGCCGGTATCATTTGCACCCGGTCAAGGGCGCAATGTTGCTAACGTTTCCCCGTGTATTGATCGCCAGTATGGTCGATATATTCTTCGGAGGCACAGGCGAGGCCAAAGATGTACGCATTGATTTGACCTCCACCGAACGGCGCTTTCTATCACGAATTGCCGATCAGTGCCTGCCGGTTTTGAACGCGGCCTGGGGCGATGTGATGGAAATCAATGCCCAACTGATTGATATTGAGACAGATGTTGCAAACACTGTTTTTGTAAAGGACAGCGACCTCGTCATCATCACATCCTTTGTACTGCACGGCGCAGGGATGACCGAGGCATATGTATCGTGCGTTTATCCTGTTGCTGCGCTGCGTCCGATTAATGCGCTAAGCCAATTGTCGCATAATGTATCCGACCGGGTCATCGATCCGGTATGGCGCAGCAATATGGCCGATGCGGTAATGCAGGCGAGCCTGCCGATGCGGTCGATCTTTGCCCGGCCCGAATTACCTTTGTCACAATTGTTATCGTTAAAGCCTGGCGATTTCATCCCGATATGTCTGCCAAGACATTTGCCGATCACCATATCGGGGCAGTTATTTGCGCATGGCAGCGTTGGCGAATCCAATGGACGATCAGCGATACGAATTGAGAAAATCGAAGAAGGAAATGTGAACCATGAATGATATGAGTGAAGCTTCAGCGGCCTTCGAACGCCCTCCCGCATCCCCGCGCCCGGAGCAGAATTTTGATCTTCTATCCGGCGTATCTTTGCGCGTTTCGGTAGAGGTTGGATCGGCATCAATCAAACTTGTTGACCTGCTTAACTTTTCCGAAGGCAGCGTGGTCGAGCTTGACCGGCAGGCAAACGACCTCCTCGATATCTTCGCCAATGGCACGTTGATTGCAAAGGGCGAAATAGTCACCGTCGACAACCGTTACGGCGTTCGTATCGTCGAGGTTGTGGCAGCGGAACGCCGACTTACCGGCATGGAAAGGCGCGTGTGATGTTTGAATATATCCTGCGGCTCTTTATACTCGTGCCGATGGTCGGTGGCCTGGCATGGGGATCATTATGGCTATGGCGGCGCGTTCAGACCGGCCTGCCGGTTCAGGGCGCGAGCGCAAAGCCCGCTCGCATGATCGATGTGCTGCCAATGGGGACTAGTGGCAAGCTGGCGGTCGTTGAATTTGGTGGTCGTGAATTGCTGATCGCGGTTTCGCGCACCCAGATTTCGTTGCTTGCCGAGAACGAGAAAGGCGATTTCCATGTATAAGGTAGCACTCGCCCTTATCGCCGGTTTCGCGCTGTCCCTGATCTCTGACCCTGCAGCAGCGCAAACAGGGCAGGGGCTGGAAAAGGCGCTCACTACAATAGCGGGCGAAGGCAAGCCATTGTCGCTGTCGCTGCAAATCCTGCTCCTTATGGGATTGATGACGATATTGCCGTCGCTTTTGCTGATGATGACCAGTTTCACCCGGATTATCATCGTGCTGTCAATATTGCGTCAGGCTCTGGGCTTGCAACAAACCCCGCCTAATCAGGTGCTGGTCGGGCTTAGCCTGTTCCTCTCGCTGTTCATCATGCAGCCGGTGATATCGCAGATCAACACCACCGCAATCACACCTTATAACGCATCGGAAATTTCGATTGAGGAGGCCATTACAAAGTCCGGCAATGCGCTTCACGGCTTCATGATGGAACAAACACGTAAATCGGATCTGGCGATGTTTGCCAAAATCGGGAAAGCCCCGGCCTTTGCAAGTCAAGCCGATGTACCGTTTTCAATTCTGCTTCCGGCTTTTGTCACGAGCGAGTTGAAGACCGCGTTCCAGATCGGGTTTCTGATCTTCCTGCCGTTCCTTGTCATCGACCTGATTATTGCGTCGGCGCTGATGTCGCTGGGTATGATGATGCTATCCCCGACAATCATTTCGATGCCGTTCAAGTTGTTGCTGTTTGTGCTTGTCGATGGCTGGGCCCTGACCATGGGTTCGCTCGCTAGCTCGTTTGCGGGGGGATAAGATGGACCAGGATTATTTTCTCGGGGTCGCGCAACAGGCTTTATGGGTATTGGCACTGGGTTCCGCCCCGATCCTCATCCCGGCTTTGATTGTCGGCGTATTGCTCGGTATGGTGCAGGCCGCAACCTCGATCAATGAAGCAACGCTCAGTTTCGTTCCAAAGCTTATCGTCGTCGCCGTTTGCCTTGCGGTGTTTGGCAGCAGCATTATGATCCTGCTTGTCGATTTCACCCAGGGGATATTCGCCCGTATCCCTGATCTGGTGCAGTAATGCCCCCCGATTTCGGCAATGTGGAGGGGCAGTTATTGCTCTGGCTGTTCGCCGCCATCCGTCCCGGTGCGGCATTTCTGGCGGCTCCGGTATTCGGCGCGCCTTCGGTGCCGGTGCAGTTGCGGCTTGTGATTGCGCTGGGTATCGGCGTTCCGGCGGCTTCGATGTCCGGGATCAGCCTGCCTGTTGAGGGGATTGTATCGGTCAGCGGCATTATGGCCATTATTTCAGAGGCCGTATTAGGGTTGGCAATCGGCTTTGCTCTACAGATCGGATTTGCCGCTGCCCTTCTTGCAGGAGAAATCATCAGCAACACCATGGGTCTGGGTTTTGCATCCATGAACGATCCGATGAGTGGAAGTGCAAGCCCTGCTATCGGGCAGTTTTTGTCGATGCTAACCACGTTCCTGTTTCTGGCAGTCGGCGGGCATCTGGCGCTCGCGGCGATACTTGTCGACAGCTATCACGCGCTGCCGCCCGGCGCGGCTTGGTTGTCTAACGGATCAATGAGCGGGATTGCGCATTTCGGCACGCTTATCTTTGCGGCGGGCCTTTCCACTGCATTGCCCGTAGGCTTTGCCATGGTGCTGGTGCAGATCATCATGGCGATGATTGCGCGTTCTACCCCGACGCTCAACCTGTTTTCGGTGGGGATGCCAGCGACCTTGCTTGCCGGGATTGTCCTGCTGGCTATCGCGGTCCCGGCGATGGCCGACGCGCTGTCAAACACAATTGCGATCAGCTTGGATCAGGCGCGCTGGTTGGCAGGAGGGTAACGATGGCCGAAGCCCCCGACCGCGATCAACAAACCGAAGCAGCCACCCCCAAACACCGTGCCGATGCCGTGCGTGAAGGCGACATCCTGCAATCAAAGGAACTGGGTACGGCTGTCATGATGCTAGCAGGTGCGGCTTATTTTGCCTTTGCCGGACCGTGGTTCGTGGATGCACTGCTCGGGCAATTGCGCAGCGGGCTGACCATCAGCAGTGCCGATTTCCGCAATTTTGATCCGGGGCAAGCCGTGTTGCGACAGGTTGGCATGATCGCGGTGCCACTGCTTAGCCTTTTAGGCATCACTATCTTTGCCGCGATTGCAGCACCTGCTATGCTTGGGTCGCTGGGTTTCAGGGGTGCGGCGTTGGGATTTAAGTCGAACCGGCTGAGCCCCGCCACCGGCCTTAAACGCATGTTCGGGTTGCAGGGGGTGATAGAGCTTGCAAAATCGGTCGCTAAGGCCGGGTTACTTGGCACTCTGGGCTATTATCTTGTGAAACAGGCGATGCCGATGATGATGGGTCTGGGCGCAACTGACATCCGCCCCGCGATTTCCGGTATCGGTAACAGCATCTGCACAGCATTGCTGATCCTGTCAGGGGGTCTAGTCTTGATTGCCGGGATGGATGTCCCGGTTCAGATCGTCCGCCGCAACGCACGGCTGCGGATGAGCAAGCAGCAGGTGAAGGAAGAGGCCAGGCAAAGCGACGGCGCCCCCGAGCTCAAACAGATGCGGCGTCAGCGCGCGCATGAAATCAGCAGCGGTTCGGCGCGTAAGGCGGTGACGCAGGCAACAGTGATCCTGACCAACCCGACGCATTTCGCCATTGCGCTCCGCTATCGCCCCGGAATCGATGCTGCTCCCATAATCGTGGCGCGCGGTCGGGGGGAGGTTGCGCTTGCCATTCGTGCGCTGGCAAAGGAACAGGGTGTACCGACGCTTGAATATCCGCAACTGGCCCGTGCGATATATTTTACCAGTCGTGCTGGTCAGGGAATATCCGAAGATCTTTATATCGCGGTTGCTACAATCCTGGCGTTTGTGTTCAATCTCGAACGGGCGGTTGCCGAAGGTGTGGCACAGCCAAGTGTCCTAGTACCGGGTGAGAAACAGTTTGACGAACACGGTGCGCGCACCAAAGCCTAAACCAGTCCGGTCATTTGCCGTATCCTAAAGCCTAAGGATACCCGTTATGATAAGTTCTTCCATCGCCAATAGTTTGGGCTTCGGTTCAGGCATCGACACCGCGGCACTGGTGAATGACCTGGCGACAGCATCGCGTGCGCCAAAGGTGAAGCGGCTGGACGCGCTGTTCCAAGCCAATCAGGCAAAGATTAGCGTCCTTGCACAGGCGCGTTCCGATTTGGAGAGCTTTTCCAGTTCGCTCGCCGATGTAACGGCACAAGGCACATTGCGAAGCCAGCCTGTTGTTTCCGATGTCAGTGCAATCTCTGCGACTGCAACCGGCGGCGTACAGCTGGGTAAATTAGCGAGCGAAATCGAAATCACCCAATTGGCGCGCGCACAAACGCTCTATTCGGGATTTGTCGCATCGGCGGACGATCCGGTCGGGCAGGGCGCGCTAACGCTAACTGTCGGGGGTACATCGCACGCAATCCTTATCGATCCAGCTAATGACAGTCTTACGGGGCTGGCCACTGCAATCAATGCAACCGGTAGCGGCGTGCGTGCGAGTGTTATCACCGATGGGAGTGGTGCAAGGTTGGTTGTCAAAGGCGAAACTGGCGCGGCAAAGGCGTTTACGTTGACTGCGGATAACGGTGCCGATCCTGTGCTTAACCGCTTTACATATGGAGGGCAGGGCAGCAGCATGACGCGTGGCCAAGCAGCACTTGATGCGATGTTTTCAGTCGACGGCGTTGCCTTCACTCGGGCGAGTAATATAGTATCGGATATCTTGCCTGGTGTTACTTTAACGTTCAAGAAAGCGACATCCGGGCAAGCAGTTTTCATTAGCGCGCAGCGTCCGATCGAAACCATCCGGCAAACGATCAACGATTTTGTCGGCGTTTTCAATACGCTGAAGCGCAACATTGCTGCTGCCCGCAACGCGACCGGTGGCGACGGGTCAATGCGTGCGCTGGACCAGAAACTGAGCAATCTGATGAGCCAATCGGTGACGAGCAGCACAGGCATCAATAGCCTGTCCGACATCGGGATCGCCACCAACCGCGACGGCACAATCAGCATCAATGCGGCGCAATTGGAGGCAGCGATCGCTACAAACCCCGACGGAGTTGAGGCCATTTTCAACCCTGTTCGCGATAGCACGCACACAGAGACAACTGACCCCGGAATTTCGCTGGCCCTTAAAGCTATTAAGGACAATGCCGCCAGCAGTAACGGCATACTAGATGGCTTGCGCAGCCGTCTTGAAAAAGAGGCCGCAGGTATCAGTAATAACCGCACCAAAATGGAAAGCCGCGAAGATGCGTACCGGCTGCGGCTGGAAAAACAGTTCGGGTCGATGGATGCGCGGCTGAGTGCGATCAAAGCGACGCAGACTTATCTGGAACAGCAGATTAAATTGTGGACGAATGGACAGTGAGAACAGCCTTACCCAAATTCTCTCCCCAATTTGCCAAGGCACGTAACCATTACTTGTCGCTTGATCTCGCATCGCGGCTGGAAGGCGCTAGCCCGCATGGTCTGGTGGCGATATTGTATGAGGAATTGTTGCGCTCGCTTGACGTTATTGCGGCGGCGCTGCGCCAGGGACGTGATGTCTCGCGCGAACCCAATGTCGAACGGGCGCGATCAATCCTTGTTGCGTTAACTGGCAGTCTGGATTTTGATCGTGGCGGCACACTCGCGCAGACACTGGCGCAGGTATACAGGTCGATGATGGGGCAACTCGCCATCGTCGTGGCGGAGGGAGACGTCGACAAGCTTGACGAGTTGCGTGACGGAGTGACCGATGTTGGGGATGCGTGGCGGCGGCTGGTCTAGGTCACCGATTCATAAAATCGCTCATGGGTTTTGCGCACAATGACGCATATCTGCCAACATGTCCTGTAAGCCTCGTAAGGGCCTCTTAGAGCGAAGCGGACTGCATTTGACTAGTTGGGTAGCGGAGAGGTAATTATACGCCTGTACGGTACCTTAAAATACGTTTTAGAGCCTATATGATTATAAAGCCTTCCTCGTTTGAATATTTTTATGAGTTTGTTACCTAGAGCGTTATGCTAAATATATGAACCGCTCATCCTGAGGAGGGGCTGAGCCTGTCGAAGACCCGTCTCGAAGGATATCCAACGTAGCAGTCCTTCGAGACGCCATTTCGACAAGCGGCAGTTTACCCTGAGCGTCCGCCTTGCGGGCAGTCGAAGGGGCTCCTCAGGATGAGCGGCGTAATAGAGATTCAACGCTATCCGATTAAGCTCCAACCCCGTATTTCCGCATCTTTTCAATCAACGTCGTCCGTTTGAGCGTCAACAGCCGCGCAGCTTCGGAAATAACCCCTCCTGCAAGATCAAGTGCGGTTTCGATCCGCTCGAGCTCCATTGTTTCGATCATGTCTTTCAAGTTAATCGGCGTCTCTCTGGTTACCGGGTCGGCGATGGGCGTGATGACAACAGATTCAGACTTTATGGCCAATTTGGGTGCCGGATTTTGCCGCATGAAATGATGGCCGAGTAATTGGTCGACATCGTCAGCACACAGTGTCTGGCAACCAAAAAGCACGCTGGCACGTTCAACCACATTGCGCAGCTCGCGAACATTGCCTGTCCAGGGATGCTGCATCAGCCGCTTTATGGCGCTATTATCAAACCGCGCAATCTGTGCGCGGAGTTTGCCGTTTTGGAAATGGGTGATGAGCGCGGGGATGTCCTCCACACGGCTGGCCAGGTCCGGCACACGCAGCAGAACTACGCCCAAGCGGAAGAACAGGTCTTCACGAAAACGGCCATCGGCCATCGCTTGATCCACATCCTGATGCGTGGCGGATATGATCCGCAGATCAACGGGCAAAGCAGAGGTTCCGCCAACGCGGGTCACCCTCCGCTCCTCCAGAACACGAAGTAGTTTAACCTGCATATCAAAACGCATGTCGCCAATTTCATCGAGGAACAAAGTTCCGCCATTCGCTTCTTCAAACCGGCCAATCCGCCGGGCATGAGCGCCGGTAAAGCTCCCTCGTTCATGACCAAAGAGTTCGGATTCGATCAATTCGGTCGGGATTGCCCCGCAATTGAGCGCGACAAAGGGCTTGGCATGCCGGGTGCTCTCGTCATGAATAGCGCGGGCAACGAGTTCTTTGCCTGACCCTGATGGTCCTGCGATCATGACCGATGCGGTTGAACCCGCGACCCGGGCGATCATCTCACGCAACCGGACTATGCCGGCACTATTGCCGATGATAACTTCTTCAATGGAAGAAACGCTTTCAATTCTAACCGCTAAGCTTGCCATAAATGCCCCGATATTTGGTCTACAGCCCGGTCTTGGCCTGCCACCTAAAGATCGAATAATTTGGTTAACGAGAAGCTAATTTAGAATATAAATCATTCAATTTCATAGAGTTATATCCAAAATGGATGAAGCCCTTAGATATTTACCGGAGTTGGCGGCGAACCAACTCCGATATGGATATAAACATATTCTGGTCAGGGTTTTATTTCTGCTTATCGAGCCAGGCTGCAATCCCGGCTTTAACAATGGGACGGGTCTTGATGCGGGTATTGATTGCATTAATTGACTGATCGACGGTCTTGCGAGACTCTGGCGTCAGATATTTTTTGGCATAGGCATCAAGTTTTGCAGGCATTGCTGCATCATCTGATCCGTTAGCCAGCTGCGCGATGTATTCCGAGCGCGAGGCGACATCGACCAAACCCAAAACAGCATCCAGATTTTCGAGGGCGAAATCAACTACCATCTCTGGATGCTCACCCGATACCGCACTTATCATTGACGCACTGGTTGTTTTTCCGGGTTCTGCGGTCATTGCAAGCGATAGCGCGTCTTTGGCGAGATTTTTATCCTTCGTGCTGGCAAGCAAGCTGTACATCGTCGATTTCACCACTTGGTTATCGGCGGTTTGCCCAAGCTTGCGGATTTTATCCCATGTCGGTTTATCGGCATTGTACGCGATAATGCCGAGCCATGTTGAACGCAGCGGTCCATCAAGTGCAGCCGGGTTCTGATCAAGCGCATCGAACAGCCGTTTGGCCTCTGCCTTCACACCGGCATCGCCCATGCCGCCAAGCGATCCGATCAGCGAGCTGCGTAAATTGGAATCGACAAGCAACTCGTCTGTTTTTGCCGTCGTGCCTAATTTGGCCAGTGCCGGAGCAAAACGCGTGGATGCTATCGCCGCGATTTGCGCCTGACGCGTGGGTTCTTTGTTGAACAGATCATATTGCCCCGATAGCGTACCGATAGCATTTTCCGTAACCCGTTGGTTGCTATCTGCGGTTACCTTGTCGAGCAACGCAAGTGGAATAGTCATGTCCTGATATTCACTGTTTGCCAAACTCTGGCTGTCACGCAACAGGCCGAGCTGATCGATGGGGGGTAGTTTATCGAAATTGTCTTTAAGCGCGTCCACCATTTTAGATGTGTATAAAGTGCGGTAATATCCGCTTTGCCCTGCGTTCAATAGCAACGCCCCGCATCCTGGAACGGACATTATGCCTTTACCGCCCGATATAATCGCGCTGACAGGTGCGTTACCAACAGTCTGCGCAATCACCGGTACATTCCAGCGAAGCGGCTTTGCATCGGTTGCGGCTTTGCGGTCGCGTGAAAATTCGCCCTGCGTCAACGCCAGTTGCGTATTGCCACCCTGACATACCGCCGATGATACAGTTATCAGGGGAATGCCGGGTTGTTTGGTGAAATCATGGGCAATCTTGGTAAGGCCTTTGGCGCCAGCGGCTTCAACAGCATTCCACAGATCATCTGTACGCGTGTTCCCATATGCGTGTTTCTTCATATAGCTGCGGATACCCGTCCGCCACACGTCCTCGCCGGCATATCCCTCAAGCATAGTGATTACGGCCTCACCCTTTTGATAGGTAATCGTATCAAATGCCTGACTGGTTTGTTCGACTGTTTTGATCGTCTGGATTACCGGATGCGTGGTTGCATAACCATCAAGCCCCATTGCTCCTTCGCGGCCACCCACGCGGTCAAGTTCCGCCTGCCAAGTCGGATTGAAATGCGCAGTGGTCTTGCTTTCCATCCAGCTGGCAAAACCTTCGTTTAGCCACAGATCATCCCACCACTGCATCGTCACCAGATTACCGAACCATTGGTGCGCAATTTCATGTGCATCGGTTTGGAAGATACCTTGCTTTGCACGCGCACTGGTAATCTTCGGATCGACCAGCAATATACGTTCAAAGGTAAAAATAGCGCCCCAATTTTCCATCGCACCAAAAAACTGGCTCTGCCCTGGGCCCGCTATATTATCAAGTTTGGGCAAGGGATATGGGACACCAAAATAGTCGTTATAATATCCAACAATCTTCGCTAAGGCATCGAGCGCGTATTCACCCTTTGAAGCGTTGCCTTTACCAACGATAATTCCAACCTCGGTTGGTCCTACTTTCTTGGTAATCCGGTCAAATTCGCCCAGACCAAAAAACAGCAAGTAGGTCGACATTTTGGGCGATCGGTCAAAACTGACTCTGGCTAGTCCACCGTCCAGCTTTTCTATTTTGGTGGCAGGCATGTTGCTGACCGCCATTTGTTCGGCAGGAACCGTGGCGCTCAGATCAAATGTCGCCTTGTAATTTGGTTCATCCCAGCTTGGCACAAAACGTCGCGCGTCCGGAGCTTCAAACTGGGTGAAGAGCGAACGTTTTTCAGCACCCTGTGTGTCCTTATAGTCGAGCGCAAACAGGCCGTTTGCTTGCTGGTAAATCTTGCCCGAATAATCAATATCGAGTGTATAATTTCCGGGCGTAATAGGCATATCAAACGTAAAAGTTACGGTTTGCTTGGGTCCGTCAATACTAACCTTGGCTGGCATCGCAGCCATTTTCCCGCTGCGGATTGTGACCGATTTGAACGCTAGCTCAGCTGCGTTCAAAGTGATGGATTTGCTGGTGCTTTTTACGATAACGTCGATCGAGGCTTGTGCGGCGAAGGACAGCTTTGAGGCATCGGGCGTCACATTGATCAGGTAATGAACCGGTGCTGCGTTGCGCGGAAGCTGCGTTGTGACTTGCGTCAGAGGCGCGCTTTTCTTGGCTTTAGCAGCAACCGCCTGACTAACAGGCGGGAATGCCAATAAAGCAGCAGTTGAAACGGCGACCATCAACTTGATTTTCATGATAATGCTCCCAATAATTATATTATACGTTAGTTCTTGTGTGCCCAAACCAAGAATTCGACATTGCCTTGGGGCCCTGTGATCGGGCTGGTGGTGAGCCCGCAAACAGTCCAGCTATTTTCGACCAACCACATCTGTACTTCGGCACAAACACGTTCGTGAACTGCACTATCGCGCACAACTCCGCCTTTGCCAACCTCCTCGCGACCTGCCTCAAACTGGGGCTTGATGAGCGCGACCAATTGTGCCCCTTGCTTGGCAAATGTGATCGGCCGTTCAAGCACTTTGGCAAGGCCAATGAAGCTTGCATCGCACACGATGATATCAACGGTTTCAGGAATATGTGTTTGCGTGAGTATTCGCGCACTGGTCTGTTCATGGACGATGACGCGGGTGTCCTGCCGCAGTTTCCAAGCCAGCTGGTTGGTACCGCTGTCTACGGCATAGACGTGCGCCGCGCCGTTTGTCAGTAACACATCGGTAAACCCGCCGGTCGATGATCCGACATCAATCACCACAGCCCCGCTGACATTAATCCCGAATTCTTGCAAAGCGTGCGCAAGCTTTATTCCGCCGCGTGAGACCCAGGGATGATCGCGGCCAATAACGCTTATGTTGGCATCGGGCGCAACCTGCTGCCCCGATTTATCGCACTTTTTGTCACCGATCAGAACATGCCCCGCCATCACCAGCGCTTGAGCACGCGTTTTGCTCTCGGCAAGGCCGCGTTCGACGAGTAATTGATCCAAGCGTATTTTTGGGACAGCCATATTGCAAACGGGCCTAGCGTAATGGAGCATGATTGACCATAAGCTGTTGCTATGAACATTCGATCCCTGATCCCTATGCTTATGATGTCTGTTGCGGCCTGCTCTTCGCCGCCACCGGCACCAAAAGCAACTCCGGTTGCAAAACCAGTGGTTCTGCCGCCTGCGCCAATAGCTGCGGTTCCCCGGCAAACGGCAGAGTGGATGGACTGGCCACTGGCGCCTGGCGACTGGGTATATCGCCGTGATGAGCGTGGATCGATTGCACTGTTCGGGGTTCCGGGTGCCGATGCGCTGGTGACGCTACGTTGTGATACGGTGCGTAAGCGTGTTTATCTGGCACGGGCTGATACTGCTGGATCAGGCAGCGCTACATTCAAATTGCGGTCCAGTTCGACGCTGAAAGAATTTACCGCGAAAACGACCGGTGGGCCACTCCCCTATCTTGCTGCTGAAATTATGCCGAACGATCCTATCCTTGACGCGATAACATACACGCGGGGACGAATTGCTCTGGAAACAACCGCACAAAACGCGATTGCCATTCCGTCATGGTCTGAAATTGCACGTGTTGTTGAAGATTGCCGCGCGTAACTCAAGTCATCGCGGGAGCAGGATAATCGCTCCAAAAAAAATAAATTACAAGTCTTGTTTATTAGGCTCATCTCATTCACCTATGTGTTCGCGGAGGGCAAGCACATGCATGAAGCAATTTCTATTCAATTATCGAAAGGAGGTGATCCGATGTCTCATGGTTCAGTTAAGGGGTCGGGCAATTCCGTTCGGGAGATCGGTCGCTAGGCATTGGCTTGGCGAGGCCGGTAATTCGGCACAGTAGCAACTTCCGGCAGCGGATTGTTCAACCGCTGGCCCATGTTTAAGAGCCGCCTGATATTTCAGGCGGCTCTTTTCTTTTAGGGTTTTAATGGCTGGCATTTTGTCGTCGAGTTCCTAAATAGAATATATAATATTCAAGGAACGCACAGATGACATTCATAACCGGAGCATGGCGGGTATTGGTCGGGTTAAAAGACGCGCTGGCGTTATTGTTCCTGATCCTGTTTTTTGCCCTGCTTTATGCCCTTTTGAGCGCAGGGCCAAATCCTGGCGCGGTTCGTGACGGCGCGTTGCTGCTGAAACTTGACGGCTATGTGTCGGAACAACCAGCCGCGATTGACCCTATCGCCGCACTTACATCGGCAGCTGCACCGATCGCTGAGATACGACAACGAGACATTATCCGTGCGCTGGATTTAGCGGCGAAGGATAAACGGGTTAAGGCTGTGGTGCTTGATATGGACCGCTTCATGGGCGGCGGTCAGGTAAGTTTGGCCGCGATTGGTGACCGGATTGACCGCGTTAAAAAAGCCGGAAAGCCGGTCTATAGTTACGCCACGGCCTACAGCGATGACAGCTATCAACTTGCCGCGCATGCTACGCAAATATGGATGGACCCGCTTGGCGGCACGCTGATTACAGGACCGGGTGGTTCGCGACCTTATTATAAGGATTTGCTCAATAAGGTTGGAATTACCGCGCATGTTTACCGTGTCGGCACCTATAAGAGCGCGGTTGAACCCTATATTTTGAGCGCACAATCGCCCGCTTCAAAAGAAGCCATTAAGGCCGTGTATGACGAGATTTGGGGGCAGTGGCGCGCTGGCGTAGCCAAGGCTCGCCCGCAAGCGCAGCTTGACGCGATGCTTACCGACCCTGCGGCCAGTATTGAAGGGGTAAAGGGTGATCTGGCCCAGCTCGCGATTAATAATAAGCTTGTCGACAAGCTTGGTGACAAAGTTGCATTTGGCACATTTATCGCGGGCAAATACGGCAAAGACCCTGAAGCCACCACCGGCGGGTTTGCTGCAATCCCGATGGGCGCGTTGCTCGCCTCGAATGGCCCCGATAATGACGGGGAGGCAATTGGCGTTGTTATGGTTGCGGGGACAATCATTGATGGCAAATCAGGGCCGGGTTCAGCTGCCGGCGATACCATCAGCAAGCTGATATATGATGCGCTTGATAAAAAAGACCTAAAGGCACTTGTCATCCGCGTCGATTCGCCCGGAGGATCGGTGCTGGCGTCCGAAAAAATCCGTTTGGCCATCGCAGCGGCCAAGGCAAAGAAACTGCCTGTGGTGGTCTCTATGGCCAATCTGGCGGCGAGTGGAGGCTATTGGGTCTCTATGCCTGCTGACATTATATTTGCAGAGCCCGAGACGATCACCGGCTCCATCGGCATATTCGGTATCGTCCCGAGTGCGGAAAAGGCGCTTGCCAAAATTGGCGTCAATGCTGACGGCGTAAAAACGACGCCATTGTCGGGCGAACCAGATATACTAAGCGGGTTTAGTCCCGATTTTGATCGCTTCGCCCAAAGCGCAATTGAAAAAGGGTATCGTGATTTTCTGACCCGTGTTGCTGCATCGCGTAAGAAAACCACAGAGCAAGTAGATGCCATTGCGCAAGGCCGTGTCTGGGCCGGTGGTACCGCGCGACAGATCGGCCTTGTCGACCGGTTTGGCGGTATTGATGACGCCATGGCCGAAGCAGCAAAGCGCGCAGGTCTAAAGGATTGGCACCCCGAATATATTGAGCCACAGCCCGATCTTGCGAGCTTGTTGCTCGGGGATTTGGTGCCTGCAGATAAACAGAGCGCGGCACCGATGGATTTGTTTGCGCTTGTCGCTTTTGAACAGCAAACCAGGTGGAACCGGATCAATGCCGATCTGGCAATGCTGAGCGGTGTGAGCGGTGCGCAAATCCGGTGCCTGGAATGCGGGATTGTGGCTGGTGTTCCGGCGTATGGTTCTGCATCTGGCCCATCATCAGGAGATGGCGGCTGGCTTGCGGCGTTATTAAGGGTCTTTGCGCGATAGCCCTATGAACTAATCGCGCAAATTACCCCTGATGATGAAATCACACTCACAATTTCGGGGTCCTGCAACGCTTTTGACCGTTTCATAAATTCCGACAGGCTCAAATCTTTCATATTTTTGTCGCGCAGTTTTTTAAGACCGTTGAGCTTGTTAAGCTGCCATAACGAAAGCCGGTCCACCATTCGTCCGGCCATGCACGATGCGACCGGTTTAGATAGTCCTGCATCCATCAGCGCCGTCCGCACCCGGCTTTCCGGCGTCGCGCATCCGGCAAGGGACAAGCAGGCAGTAAGGATAATCAGCTTTTTCATACGCCATCTTTTCATAGATCGTGCTCCTTTGCCCGTTCAATACACTCAATAATAATCTGCTTTGCTTTTTCCGCATCGCCCCACCCATTGAGCTTTGCCCATTTGCCGGGTTCAAGGTCTTTGTAATGGGTGAAGAAATGCTCGATCTGCTGCATCACAATTTGCGGCATATCGGTGTAATTATCGACGTTGGAATAATACGGAAAGGTTTTGTCAACAGGCACACAGATCAGCTTTTCATCGCCACCTGCATCGTCTTCCATCATCAACACGCCCACCGGACGCACCTTGACCACGGCCCCCGCAACTATCGGGGAACGCGCAATGACGAGCGCATCAAGGGGATCACCGTCTTCGCCTAGCGTATGCGGGATAAATCCGTAATTGGCGGGATAGCGCATTGGCGTGTGCAGGAACCGGTCGACAAACAACGCGCCCGATGCCTTATCAAATTCATATTTCACCGGTTCGCCCCCAATGGGTACTTCGATCAGGACGTTCAGGCTTTCAGGAGGATTATCGCCAGCCGGGATAAGGTCGATGCGCATGGGGTTGCTTTCATTAGGGGAGAGATGCGAATGCCCCTAATCGAACTTTGATGCTGTCGAAAGCCTGAATGTTTATTCATATGGCACGGCGCAGGGTAAAATCATCGCCACGTCGCACCGGGCATAGGTTGCGCCGTATTCGGCCATGATACCCGCATCATGCCGAAACCCCAGCTTTTCATGAAGATGGATTGCCGCCTTACATATATGATTGGTGAGCAGATAGAGTTTGCGCACATCCATTTCGCGGGCACGTTCCAAGATCGCCGCGAGCAAAAATTCGCCTGCTTTCTGGCCACGCACTTTCTCTGTCACACCCATTTTGGTTAGTTCAAATGATCCTTCACCGGTTTTCATAAGCGCACACGCGCCGACAATGCCGTAGGCAGGTGACTTCACAAAAAGGATCACGCCACCCGGATCGATAATCCATTCTTTCGGATTTTCGAGCACCTCGCGGTCATGTTCTTCAAGAACAAACATCGTTTCGATCCACTGTGCGTTGATCCGGTAAAAGTTTTCGGCAAGGTCATCGGAATATTCTGCGATGGTTAAACCGTGTTCGGACTGCAGCATTTTATTTTGAGGTTCGACGTGGTTTTAGTACCTGGTCAATCGGCATTTCGCCCTTTGCTTTTGGTTCAAGATATGCGTAGCGCAAACCACCGGTATATTTTATCTCGACCTCGCTATAACGCTTGTTGCGTTCGATAAGCAGCTTGACCGGATACTTCTCGTCCTTGGCCGCAGTCACTGCTGTCATCAGCAAATCCTTGGTATAAGCAACTCCGCCGACAGCGACGATTTTCGCGCCGTTGACGATATTGGCGTTAAACGCGGGGCTATTCCAAAGTGTTGATGTTACCTTGCCTTCTTTGTCCAGAGTCAGGCCAATGCTGAAGGTAAGATCGACCGTATTGTTATTCTTCATCCGTTCTTTTTCATACACATTTGGTTCTTCTTTCCAGACGAGTTTATACCCGCCCTTGTCGATCCCCGCCATTGGCGCAGGCTGGGCGGATTGGCGAATGCGTTTGTCTAGGAATGTTGCCCAGTCATAGGGCTGTACTGCATTAAGCGCGCGAGTGACTTCGACAAAATCATAGGTGACTGTGCCCCAATCGCCATCCTTGATGCCAAAAAATGCACGGGCAAAATCATCAAGTGACTTCTTGCCTTTGGAAAGTTCGCGGATCAGCATATCGGCCTCTAACCAGACAAGCGACCCCTCTACATAGTAATCTTCACCGCGTGACTGGCTGGCATTCGGCTTAGGCTTGCGTGCGGCAAAAACCGGATCATGCGTGGTATCTTCAACAGATCGCCAATCACGGCCCGGTTGAATTTCATAATAGGCGGCCGCTCGTGCCAATTCGCCGAGCACCATAGCCTTGGTCTGTACCCCCGAACGCGCACCCAGTATCCAGTCCCAGTAGCTGGTCTGTCCTTCATAAACCCAAAGCAGATTGTCTTGCATCGGCGTGCGGTAATCCGGGGTCCATAACCCGACTGGCCGCCGGAATTTACCATTCCAGCTGTGCGTCATTTCATGCGGCAAAAGTCCGCGTTCGCTGCCATAATCATCCCACTTTATAAAATAGCCTGGATTGCCGCTATTTTCCGAACTGCGGTGATGTTCAAGGCCGATACCACCCAGATTATCGCTGAGTGCCAGCAGAAATTCATACCGGTCAAAATGTTTGGAGCCATATAAAATGACGGCTTCGTCGACGAGCGCCCTGTGCGCCGCAATATGTGCGGGTTTGGCGTCCAAAGATTTGGCTTCATCGGCAAAAACGTTCAGCGTGACTTTATTGCCCAAATCCCATTTCCGGTAATTCCGTCCGGCAAACATCGGGCTGTCGATCAGAGTTTCAAAGTTTGTGATCGCATAATCAATGCGGTTGCCGCTAACCTGCCCGCCGTCTAGCGCCGCTATGCCGGTCCAACCCATTGGCAAAGTGATCGATGGTTTCACCTTGATGGCGCGGGTAAAATGGCCTGCAGGATACAGTGCGACCTGTTCCCATTGGACGTTCATCATGTCGGGCGTGACGTTGATCCGGCCTTCGGTTTCTTTGAATGGTGCCAGAAACTGGAATTCGGCGATAACAGATTTTGTGCCAGCAGGAATGTCAATATGAAAAGCGTACACCTCAACCGGATCGCGGGTCCATTTCAGCAGTTTGCCGCCAGTAGTTACCTTAAGGCCGCTCAGTTCGGCGAGCGCGCCTCTGGGCCCATGTTTGCCGGGCAGCCATTGCGGGTAAAGCAGTATTAGCGGCGTTCCTGTCTCGACCGGGATGGTTTGCTTCACATTAAAGATAGAACGCGCAATGTCGGTGGCATCCACCTCCAGCGTCATAGGTCCGCTTAAAGGGCGGTCTACGGGATCAGGAACCGACGCAATAATCGGCGTTGGCGTTGGCGCACTGTTTTGGGCTGCGGCGGGCATGGCGAGCGGGAGGATGAGGGCGACGAGGGTGGGCGCTAGGTATTTTGAGATCATGTGGCGTTTTTGCCGTCACAAATGCGTAACGTCCAGCAGAAAAATCATCCTATTTCGTTCAAACAAAAAAGCCGCTAGGGCCGCAAGCTATGAGCAAAATACAGACCCCCCAAGCCGTTCGCGGTACCCAGGATATGTTCGGCGAGGCGCAGGAGCGTTTTGAACACGTCGTCACGACCTTTGAACGGGTGCGGCGGTTGTACGGATTTAAGGGCCTGCAAATGCCGGTGATCGAACCGACAGCGGTATTTTCGCGCTCGCTTGGTGAGGCGACCGATGTGGTGTCGAAGGAAATGTATACCTTTGATGATCGCGGCGGCGATTCGATCACGCTGCGCCCTGAATTTACCGCCGGGATTGCGCGGGCGTTCCTGACCAACGGGTGGCAGCAATATGTGCCGATGAAGCTGTCGACGCACGGACCACTGTTCCGCTATGAACGTCCGCAAAAGGGACGCTATCGCCAATTTCACCAGATCGATGCCGAGATTATTGGTGCGGCTGAACCGCAAGCCGATGTCGAGTTGCTGGTGATGGCGGATCAGTTGCTGAAGGAACTGGGGATCAATGACGGTGTGACGTTGCAGCTCAATACGCTGGGCGATACGCAGAGCCGCGATGCTTGGCGTGCGGCTTTGATTGCGTATTTCAACGATCACCGCGATGTGTTGTCCGAAGATAGCATGAAGCGGCTGGAGCATAATCCGCTACGTATCTTGGACAGCAAGGACCCAGACGATCGCGGTATTTGTTATGCCGCGCCCCGTATCGATGAGTTTTTGTCGAGTGAGGCGCAGGATTTTTTTGGTGCAGTAACGGCTGGGCTGGATGCGGCGGGTGTAGCCTGGACGCGCAATGCACAACTGGTGCGCGGGCTGGATTATTACCGGCATACGGCATTTGAATTCGTAACCGACCGGCTGGGCGCGCAGGGGACTGTGCTTGGTGGTGGACGCTATGACGGGCTGATTGAGAACCTAGGTGGCAAGGCGACGCCAGCAGTCGGCTGGGCTGCGGGCATTGAGCGGTTGGCGATGTTGGTGGGGGTGCCTGAAGGTGATTACTTGCTTGAGATTGCCATAGTTGCGGAACATCCTGATCGTGAAACGGAATGTATTGCGCTGACTGCACTTTACCGCAATGCAGGCTATCGAACTGAGCAATATGTTACAGGAAGTCCAAGAAAACGATATGATCGGGCCAAGAAGGCTGAACCAGCATTTATCATAACACTTGATAAACCGAATGGTATGAATGGCTGGAGTATAAACTTGATTGACGATAGGTATTCAAGAGCCACTGAGGCGTCAGGTCTTTTTAATAACTGGCGTGGTAGCGTAATAGAATAATGTCTAAAAACATCTTTCGTCACTCTGAACTTGTTTCAGGGTCCATCCCTGATCTAGCCTCCGCCTTCGCTGCACGATGGATGCTGAAACAAGTTCAGCATGACGAAGTGTGCGTTGCAGGAGCTACTCCTTGAAAATCTCTCCGCACCGTATCGCGATGATTGAATCGCGCTTTGCCGAGCTTGAGGCGCGGATGGCTTCGGGGCAGTTGGAGGGCGATGCCTTTGTCGCGGCCTCCAAGGAATATTCAGAGCTTGAGCCGGTTGCCAAGGCTGCTGCCAATGTCCGGCGGCTGCGCAAGGAAATCGACACGCTTCAAGATATGGTCAAAGATTTGTCCGATCCCGAACTGCATGATATGGCCATTGAAGAATTGCAGGACGTCACGCACCAGCTTTCCGATGCCGAAACCTCACTCGCCATCTCCTTGCTCCCCCGCGATAGCGCTGATGACCGCCCCGCTATGATTGAAATCCGCGCTGGCACCGGCGGCGACGAGGCCGCTTTGTTCGCGGGCGACCTGTTCCGCATGTACGAACGCTATGCGGCGGGGCAGGGGTGGAAGATTGAACCAATCTCGATGAGTGCTTCGGATGTCGGTGGGTTCAAGGAAATTGTCGCCTCGATCAAGGGCGTTGGCGTATTTGCCAAGCTGAAATTCGAAAGCGGCGTCCACCGTGTTCAACGTGTGCCGGTTACCGAAAGCGGTGGTCGCATCCACACAAGTGCTGCGACCGTTGCTGTGCTGCCCGAACCCACCGAGGTTGATATCAATATCGAGGCACGTGACCTGAAGATTGACGTTTACCGCGCATCGGGCGCTGGCGGGCAGCATGTCAACACAACCGATTCCGCCGTGCGCATTACGCACTTGCCCACTGGCATCGTCGTCACTTGCCAGGACGGGCGCAGCCAGCACAAGAACAAGGAACAGGCGATGCAAGTGCTTCGCGCGCGGATGTATGAAAAGGAACGCGAAGAAGCAGCTGGCGCCGAGGCCGAGGCGCGCAAGGCGATGGTTGGATCGGGCGATCGTAGCGAACGCATACGAACCTATAACTTCCCGCAAGGCCGCGTGACAGACCACCGTATCAACCTGACACTGCATAAATTGCCCGAGATATTGGAGGGCAGTGGCCTTGGCGAAATGGTCGATGCGTTGATTGCAGAGGATCAAGCCGAGAGGATGGCTGGGTTGGGGGAGTGAGTAAAATTATCCTCTCCCCCTGCGGGAGAGGATACCAAAGCCTTTGCAGCTTGCTGCTCAGGCGACGTTGGTGGGGGGGTTCTGCGCCGATTACCCCTCACCCAGCTACGACTAACGAGCAAGTTCGTATGTCTGCGCAAGCCTCTCCCGCAGGGGGAGAGGGGGGAGATACTCAAACCTCCAACCGTCCGTGATCCAACCGTGGCAGTACGTACCGCGCGAACATATCGCACTCGTTGATATGGGGATAACCCGACAGGATAAACGCCTCTATACCCACTTCGCGATACGCATTGATCTTTGCCAGCACCTGATCTGGATCACCGACAATCGCCGCCCCGCAGCCCGAACGTGCACGGCCAATTCCGGTCCACAGATTGTCCTCGATATAACCATCATTACCAGCCGATGCCTCACGCAATTCAGCTTGCCGTGCAACGCCAAAGGTTTTTGCGTCGAGCGATTTGTTGCGGATTTCCTCGCCTTGTGCTGCATCAAGTTTCGAAAGCAAGCGGTCGGCATAGCTGCGCGCTTCGGCCTCGGTTTCGCGGACGATGACATGGGCGCGAAAGCCGTATTTAAGCGTGCGGCCAAACTTTGCGGCGCGGGTCGTCATGTCCTCTACCAATTCCTTCGCGCTCTGCACAGTTTCGGGCCACATCAGATAGACGTCACAACCCTGCGCGGCTGCTTCCTTGGCAGCAGGCGACAGGCCACCGAAATAAAGCGGCGGGCATTTGCCGCTAACGGTTTTCATCCGCGGCGGATCGAGATTGATTTTATAATGTTCGCCGTCGACGTTCAGATGTTCGCCGTTCAGCAGCGTCTTCAATATCTGCATAACCTCAACGGTTCGCCTGTATCGCGGTTCGCTGTCCATTTTGTCACCGGGCAGGTCGGACGAGATGATGTTGATATTCATTCGCCCTCCTGAAATCTGATCCAGTGTTGCAATCTGTCGTGCCAGTTGCGGCGGCCAGCTCTCGCCTACGCGCACCGCCATCAGCAATTTTATGCGGCTGGTGAGTACGGCAATTGCGCTGGCAAACGCTGTGGTATCGAGGCCGAGCGCATAGCCCGACGGCAGCAGGATATTATCAAACCCGCCTTTTTCAGCGGCAAGTACGATGTCGCGGCAATGTTCCCAGCTGGAGGCCAGCATCGGATCTGGCACGCCCAAGTACTCGTAATCGTCATCGCACAAAGCGGAAAACCAGCTGACTTCGAAGGACTTGTTCATGGCGCTTTGTGTCATGGCAGGGGAACTCCTCTTGCTGCGACCAGCACGCTATACCAATCGGCGCGGGTCCACTGGATTTTATACGCTTCGGCAGCCTCGGCTATGCGCGCCGGATTTTGCGAACCCACAATCGGAATTGGGCGCGCCGGATGCGCCATGATCCAGCTATAGGCCGCCGCTGTCCGTGATACACCGTGCGCCGCTGCTACACCTGATAGTGCTGCTGCTACTGCTTGTTCGCGCTGCGATTTCGGATCCGCAATCCGGCCTCCGCCCAATGGTGACCAGGCCAGGACCGCATAGTCATTTGTAATCGCCAAATCGAGTTCGCCATTTTCGATTGTCGTGATGCACAAAGGTGACAGTTCGGGCTGGGTCGAAACAATCGGCACACTGCTAAATTTTGCAAGTGCTTCGGTCTGTGCGGCTGTGCAATTGGATACACCGAAAGCGCGGATTTTCCCTGCCTTGTGCGCGTCCTCGATTGTCCGCGATATTTCTGCCGGGTGGGTCAGGATATCGGGCCGGTGAATTTGCCACAGCTCGATATGATCGGTTTTCAGGCGTTTCAGGCTGTTGTCGATTGCTTGTGTCAGATATTTTGCACTGCTGTCATACGGCGCAGGTGGTATGATCCCGCCCTTGGTTGCCAGGACCATGCGATCACGCAATCCTGAATTTTCGGCAAATACTTCACCCAATAATTCCTCTGCTGCGCCAAAGCCTTGTTCGCCAAAACCATAGATGTCTGCGGTGTCGAAAAAGGTAATGCCTGCATCAAATGCGGCATGCACCAACTCGGTTGCTTCGCCGACATCGCGACCGGCAAAACGCCACATACCCCATGCGAGCGA
>JAYUPC010000146.1:0-25165 GCA_043760355.1 Sphingomonadales bacterium | reverse complement strand
ATGGAAAAGGAACAAAATATGGCGGCTACAATCTGGGTGAACCGAAGCAATCTGCATGAAACCTCTGTGCACGAGGAAGCAATGCCTGTGCTTGGCGATGGCGAAGTGCGGCTCAAGATCGATAGTTTCTCGGTCACTGCCAATAATATCACTTATGCTGTGATTGGCGATATGTTTGGCTATTGGAATTTCTTTCCGGCCGCTGAAGGCCAAGGGGTGGTGCCGATGTGGGGCCATGCGACTGTGGAGGCGTCAAACCATCCTGACATCCGCCTAAGAGAGCGGGTTTATGGCTATCTGCCGATGGGGGAATATCTGGACGTTTTGCCCGCCAAGATCTCGTCGGGTGGCTTTACAGATATGGCAGCACACCGGCAGCCGATGAGCCCGATCTATAACCAATATAGCCGGATAAATAGCGATCCCGAACATAACCCAAGCCATGAAAATGCCCGGATGGTTTTTGCGCCGCTGTTCAAAACGGGTTTCCTGATCGAAGATATGTTCAGGCGTGAAAGCTGGTTTGGAGCGGAAACGTTATTGATGACCAGCGCTTCTTCGAAAACGTCGATGGGTCTTGCAAGCTGCGCCAGACAATCCTCGCCGCATATGAAACGTATCGGGCTAACCTCGACCGGCAATACTGGCTTTGTCGAAGGTACCGGGCTTTACGATCAGGTTCTGTCCTATGACGATGTGGCAACGCTAGAGCATGTGCCAACGGTATCGGTTGATTTTGCCGGGAGCTCCGCCTTGCTGCGTTCTATCCATGAAACGCTGGGCGACAGCCTCAAATATAGTTGCCTCGTCGGCGCAACCCATGTGGAATCGCGAGGGCTCACAGGTGGTAGTAGCGAAATGCCAGGGCCTAGACCCATCCTGTTTTTCGCCCCCGATCATGCGGTTGCATCGATCAAAGAACATGGCCCTAAAAGCTTTGGCGAAGCAGTGGCCAAAAGCTGGAAGGAATTTTTGGGCGCGGTGCACGGAACGATTGTTTTTGACGAACGCCCCGGAATTGCAGCAGCAGCGGACGCCTATTTGGCAACGCTGAATGGAACCGCTGATCCAGCAGTCGGAATTGTAATCAAGCCGTGAGAACAGCAGAATACCTTGGCCTCTTGCTCTTAACTTTTGCAGGCTCTTCTGCTTTGGCAGCAAACAAATGGGAGGCCCATATAACAAAAGGCTGGCGCGTTATTCTTGACGCAACGGGCGACCTAACCGGCGATAAAAAGCCTGAGGTCGTGATTGTCGTTGAGGAGCAGGATAAGTCCAAGATCATCGGCAATGACCGGCTCGGAAATCCGGTGCTGAACACCAATCCACGCCGCCTGATTATATTGACAGCAACCGCGCAGGGACACCGCCAAGTCCAATCAGTCGAGGGTTTCCTTCCACCCGAGGGCGACGCAGAATCCTCTTGTCTAGCCGACCCGTTGATGGAAAACGGCGGGATCGAGATCAAAAAGGGTGTGTTGATCGTCACGCTTAATTACTGGCTAAGTTGTGGCAGTTACGGCGTCACCACCGACATTTACCGCTTCCGCCAACAAGGCAGCCGCTTTCGCCTGATCGGAAAAGACACCAAATCCTATTCGCGCAGCAGCGGTGAAGGTGAAGAAATCAGCATCAATTACCTGACCGGGCGTAAACGCGAAACGACCGGGATCACGGTGATTGAACCGGACGAAAATGGGCCCGTCGCCAAACCCAAAACAAAATGGTCGCGCATTGTGGCGGAAGAAGATCAGTTTCTGGATAGTGTGACTGCCGAGCAATAGGTCCTGACCCTAAAGCTAACCCTGCATCAGATTTTCCGATAGCATCATTGCATTGCCGTCGGGGTCATAAAAGGTCAGCAGCTTCACCATATCCGGAATATGTTGAATGTCGCCGTCTTGCCTTACCCCGTGCGCATCAAGATGCATCTTTGCTGCAAGAATATCAGCAACGCCCTAGACATTTGTGGCGCCTCCGCCCTGCTTTACCTCTTGATTCTGGCTCAGCCCGACATTGACGCCTGGCACCCCGGTGGAAAGTTCGCAATATGCTATTTCATCAACGCGGTAGAGCAAAGTGAACCCAAGGATATTTTGGTACCACTCAATCGACCGATCAAGGTCGGTTACCCCCATTGAGGCCGTTACTTCGGGAACATAATCCAATGCCATTTCATCCTCCTCTTGATTTGACAGTCTGTTTTGTATAGTTAGTTATAAATGTCGTCAAGCACTCCTCTGATTGATGTAATTGCCCTAGGTAAACAACGCTGGATGGTCGCCCTGCTTGCCGATCTTGCGGCGCATGAAGGCGGCCGTTTTGTCGAGCTGCTTAAACGGCTTGGGCTATCGCGCGACAGCTTGGTCCGGACATTGGAAGGGGCTACATTAGCAGGCTGGGTGAAACGCAATCCCGGCCATGGCCATCCGCTGCGACCCTAATATATCCTGACAGAATCAGGACAGCATATGGCACAAAAAGCAGGCAGAATTATCGGCGCGCAATCCACTCTAGGTATTCCAACCGGTGCCTTAAGCCGTTGGGGGCTGCCCATTATCCACACCATTTCTGAGGGACATCAGCGCTTCAATGATCTTTCGCGTTGCATTGCTCCTGCCGGACCAAGGGCGATTTCACAGAGCTTGCGCGGGTTGACAGTGCATAATTTGGTAATCCGTGAACTTGTGGACGGATATCCTCCGGCAAGTCTCTATAAGCTAACCAGTAACGGAAGTTTACTCGCGCATGCGATTTAGCTGCGATGCCGCACACCCTTTGCAGGCGGGTCTTGCGGTGGCCCGGCAAAGCACTGCGCAACCGCCATCCACTGTGCCGCTATATCGCCGGTCACATTTAGCGCCGTATCGGCAATGTTGCGGGTTTGTGTAACGATCTGGCAGAATTCAGACGCGCTGCCTTCGATCAATCCACTCTCTGAGCGTTCGCCGTATTCCCATCTTGCACATGATGGTGCGGTCAGGCGGAGATGCGGTATGGGCCCGGGTGCTTCCATGCGCCGGTTCTTCCACATCCAGCTATAGGTATTGACACCAAGCCGCACGATATTACCGATCCGGTCGCCGTCCACACGCTCCACGCCAAGCACATCATACACAGCCTGACCGTGTGCCCATGTTTCCATCAGACGAGCGGTGATAGAGGACAGCGAGCTCATATCCGGCCCGACCCATTTGACGCGGTGCTTGGGATCAGCAGAGGCGAAGCGCCCGCTCATTGATTCAAATTGCTGCACCCATGCTGCGCACAATTTTTGGCCCTGTACCCCGTCCAGATACGCCGCTTCAAAGTCCGGCAGCCGCACTCCTCTGACCCCGGAAGCCATTGCCGCCATGAACCCGGCAAATGCCGCTTCATCCGATAGCGACAAATCCGCCGCAATGTTCCAGACATGCAAGTGACGCAGGATATTATTGATCGTCCAGCCCTTGAATAAGGTCGGCATTTCATACTGCGCATCAGTAAGCGGCGCAATCAATGCCGCAAGAGCCGCACTTTCATCCCTGAAATCTTGAGCCTGTTGCATCACCCCATAAACCCGAACAAATGTCCTGCAACCTTACGCATCTGAATCTCCTCTGCGCCCTCGGTAATCCGGTAGCGACGGTGGTGGCGATATATGTGCTCGAAGGGTTTGTGCCGTGAATAGCCCATGCCGCCGTGTACCTGCATCGCAAAATCGGCGGCATTGCAGCACAGACGGTTGGCCTTGTAATTACACATGCTGACCTTGTCGCTCAGCCGGATCGCAACCTCTGGCTTGGTCATAGTGTCCATTTCAGCAGCAGTTTTATAGATCAGCAGCCGCAACATTTCAGCATCGGTTTGCAGTTCAACCAGCGGAAACTGGATCGCCTGATTGGTGGCGAGTGCCTTGCCAAAGGGTTTGCGCTCGCAGGCATATTTGACCGCTTCATCAATGCAATATTGCGCCGCTCCTAGCGAACTGGCCGCCTGACGGATACGGTTTTCGTGGACAAAATGCTGCGCCACAGCAAGGCCGTTATCAAGCTCCCCAAGGATCGCGCTTTCGGGTACCCATACTCCATTATAAGCGATTTTGGCATGGTCGGTCGGCATATTGAACGTCCACATATATTGCCCGATGTCAAAGCCTGGCGTATTGACCGGAACAACAAAACAAGTGATCCCGCGCGCCTTGCCATCATCGCCATTGGTGCGCGCAAAGGTCATGACGTGAGAAGTTTTATGCACGCCGGTGATCCACATTTTCTCGCCGTCAATCCGGTAACCTGACACGCCGTCACGCATTTCAGGTACAGCGTGTGTTTCCATATGTGTCGCGTCACTGCCATGCGCAGCCTCGGTTAAGCCAAAGCTCCAGCCCATCTTTCCCTCCAGCATCGGCGGGATGAAATCGCGCTTTTGGCTAGGGGTGCCAAAGTCTCTTAGCATCAAGACCTGCACCAGATTACCCACAATCGAACTCTCATTCTGCAGGTCATTGTGCAGCCCAAGCCCCTTATGCGCCAAATGATGGCGGATTACGGCCATTGCCAGATTGGAGCCATTTTTGCCGCCGAACTCTATGGGGATCGCATAGCGGTAATGCCCCGCCTTATCCGCAACATCGCGCATCTCACCGAGCAACGCCCACCACTCCTCGTTCGGCAATCCCTCCCGCTCCCAATCGGTCCGTGCATCTTCGCGCCGATGATCGAAGAAGCGGATATTGTCGTCGCGTTTTTCAATCGGTTTAATCTCGCGTTCGATAAAGTCATCGAGCACGGCAAGGTAACCGGTGATATCTTCAGGGATTTCGAACAACATTATTTACCTAAGCCTCTCTCCAAAACCAGCCGAAATATCGGTAAGTTCACAATCAAATCAGGTTTTGAAAACCAACAGGGATCATCCCGATTTAATATCGTAAAGTGACAAGACAAATCCTACATTGCAAGGTGAATTAAGTGATCGATTAAATCCAGAGCTCGTGCGCTTTTATTCGCCCCGCATATTTTGGAGCATCATTAGCTACCTTTGCTAAGGCAGCCATTCGCAGTTTTATGAGTAACCCGGATTTCGCCAGTGTCTGTCGCCCGGCAAGCAAATCGTCGCAGAGTTTCTTGTCATGAACCTGCACTGGATTTGCTGCCTCCCTTGCCAACATGCCAAGTGCATTTATGGCGACGGCGGCCATGAATTTTCCGCGACCCGTTGCATCAGGCTTAATGTCAGTGGCAATCCATTCGCTTATCGCTTCAAGCATTTCTAACGTCGATGGCTCTCCGTGGCGGCGAGGAGGAGCGGGTTCGCTGGCAATCGGCACACGCTCGGCCTTTGGTGCATCCTGTTCTAATAACAGCAATAGATCGAGCTCGTTCTCGCTCGTCCGTCGCCCAATGACTACACGTTCTAAACTGCGGTCGATCCCCTGCCGCCAGATTTCGCCCATTTGCAAACAACCCAGCGCCCACCAAAGCGTGCGGTAGATCAGCCAGAAGCGGAAACGTCTGCGGTCCACTTTTATACCGCTGGCTGCCTCATACGCCGCGAAATACGTTTCGAGATCGGCACAGCCAAAAGCGGGCTTATCGATATGGCCAAATTGCCACGCACCGACACAGCCCCAAGCCAGATCCTCATGCGCGTCGCCAATATGGGCTAGCTCCCAATCCAGAACTGCGGCCAAACCATCCGCGTCGACCATCAGATTGCCCATGCGAAAATCGCCATGAACCAGCACGGGTGGCGCGGCTTCGGGAAGATGGTCTTCACAATATTTAATGGCAAGCGCGATGATTGGACGGTCACCACCATAATCGATAAAGCGCTGCTTCAAATCAGCAAGCGCGCTCGCGACATCCATCACCGGTATTCCATCAGGAGCCGGTAAAATATGTATGGCCGCAAGCTCCCGCGCAATATCGGCGATGAGCGACGCAGGGGGATCGGCCAATATCTTTACCGGGTTCACCTCGGCCTCGACGCGGCGCATGATATAGCCGGTGCCGATGCCGTCCTCCGGTTCGATCTCACCTATGACCTCCGGGGCCAACACGCCTCCTGCTTTTGCGGCGCGGACCAAAGCAGCCTCGATATCATGCCCAAATGGCCGGGCCTCCATCATCTCAGAAGAGGGTGCACGCCGCAGGACATAGCCTATATTATTATAGTCAAATGACGAGCTTTCCATATTCGCGCCGCCAGACAGACGGGTGAGATTTTCGACTACGCCTTTTGCACCAGTAATCCGGTTCAATATTTCGGAAAGCGGCCCAGTAAGATCGTTCATTTCGAATAAGATGATGCCATATTTGTGATCACCGAATGAAACTCGGCAATAATTTCGTCCACGATAGTCTTGACCGGCTTTACCGCATCAATCCGCCCTGCGACCTGACCCGAGAGCGCAATGGCTGATTCCATATCGCCACCGAAATAGAGATCCAGCACGCCGCGCATTTCACCCATTATATTCTCACCGGGATCAAGCTCCAGCTTTGTCGTGCGCTCTGTACGCAGCGCACGCAGCGCTGGCCCTGGACCATGGCGGTTCAGAAACACGGTGTCGGTTTCTTTGGCATCCAGGATTGCCTGTTTCCAATTATGGTGCACGGGCGATTCAGCGGCGCTCACCATTCGCGTACCAAGCTGAACGCCTTCTGCACCCAGCGCAAAGGCCGCCGCCATTGTCCGGCCGCATGTCATTCCGCCCGCCGCAATAATCGGCACGTCAACCCGTTCGCGGATAAGCGGTAATAAAACCATCAAAGCAACATCGCGGCCATTTTTGAAGCCGCCGCCCTCGCCGCCTTCGACAACCAGGCCATCAACACCTGCACCAATCGCCTTCAAGGCCCCTGCAAGATTGGGCACAACGTGAAACACCGTCATCCCCGCAGCCTTTAGCGGCGCGCAATATTTGTTAGGATCACCCGCAGATGTTGTGACAAAACGCACGCCCTGGCTCGCAACAAAATCGACTATGCCGGGGTCACGCACAAATGCCTGGGCAATGTTCACGCCAAAGGGCTTATCGGTCAGGTCGCGCATCTTTACTACCTCTTCGCGTACCTCTTCCAATTGGCCCGAACTAGTTTCAATAATGCCCATGCCACCAGCATTCGACATCGCCGATGCAAGAGGAGCACGCGCGATCCAGCCCATTGGCGCCTGCACAATCGGATATTCTATACCAAGCATTTCGGTGATGCGGTTGCGGATCATGTGTCTCTCCCTTGACTGGATTACACCGTTCAAGAGATTGACGTTCTCGTCAAGTAGAGGTTTGTTTTAAGGCGCGATGAAATTATTGGACGATATTGATATACGCCCTTTTCCCAGCATCAGCTGCAACAGCTTTTCCTAGCCCCACAAAAATTGCATCAACAATAATGCCAAGTTTCTGCTCGTTGAGCTTGTTTGTCCCTATTTTGATGATAGCCTCTGGATTAACGTAAGGCTGCACCATCTGATTGATCAGTGATACTCCCTCGTCAATCGAAAGACCTTCAAAATAGCCTTGTTCCATCGAATCAGCGACAATCATCGATAGATAATGATCCCCAAGATCGACATAACCGCGCACAACCTCAAAATAGAGATTACCGATTTCGAGATAGCTTGTGTACAGTTCAGGTTCAGCCTCATATTGTGCCACCATCACGGCAAAACGCCGCGCGAAAAAGGCGAACATTTTTTCGCGCGCCGGCATATCAAGATTGACCACTTCCTCCATAATTTGGATTTTATCGGCGAACCATTTTTCGGCCACTGCCTCAAGCAACGCCTCTTTACTATCAAAGTATCGATACAGATTTGATGGTGACATGCCCGCGGCAGCGGCAAGTTCGGTCATAGAAATATCGGCGGCTCCGCGACTGCGGACGAGGTCGTCAACAACCTCCATCAACTGCAATCTTCCGGCTTCGATATTGGTTTGTGGACGGGCCATAACGGCTCCTGTATTGTGTGATTATAACAGTTTTATGATATAAAACTATTATCTTCATTATTCAAGAGTGTCGAATGAAAAGCTTTCCTGCCCAGTTGCATTATCCTGAACCGCTTCTTCGCTGACAAGATTGGAGAGGGTTAGTCCAAGCAACCTTATCCCCAGCGGAGAAGGAAGTATCGCATCGAGCAGTGTGTGCCCAATGCCCGCAAATTCATTTCGTTCCGTCAAAATATGCGGGATCGAGCGAGATCGGGTGATAGTCCGGAAATCGGAATAGCGCGCCTTCAACGTGATCGTTCGTCCCTGTGCGCGGTAACGTTCAATGCGATCCCATACTATGTCAATAATCTCATCAAGTGCCTCGCGCAGTTCCTCTTCTGAATGTTTGTCCTCAAAATAGGTCAGTTCCCCGCCAAGTGACTTGCGGATGGAATTTGCATTTACTGGCCGGTCATCAATGCCGCATGCTGCTCTATATAGGTAGCTGCCCCAACTGCCAAAATGCCGCGTCAGCCAGACTTCGTCCTTAGCCGCGATGTCTGCGCCAGTTACCAGCCCAAGCTTCGCCATCTTCTCCGCCGTGCGTGGACCAACGCCGTGAAACCGCCGCACAGGAAGCCCGGCTACAAAGGCTGCGCCTTGTTCGGGCAGGATCACGCAAAGGCCGTCGGGCTTGTTCTGGTCACTCGCCAGTTTGGCGATGAACTTGTTATAACTTACTCCCGCACTTGCGGTCAGCCCGGTTTCCGCCGCAATATCGGCGCGGATCATTTTTGCTATCCTGACCGCAGAACCGATGCCTTGCTTGTCCTGCGTCACATCTAGATAGGCTTCATCAAGCGAGAGCGGCTGGATCAATTCGGTATGCCGTGCGAATATCTCGCGAATATGCCGGGATACTTTGCGATATTCTTCAAAGCGGTGCGGCACAAAGATCAGGTCAGGGCACAAACGCATCGCCGTAACCGAGGGCATTGCCGATTTGACCCCGAATGTCCGCGCCTCATAGCTTGCCGCCGCAACCACCCCGCGTTTCGATGATCCGCCAACCGCGACAGGCTTACCGCGCAGCTCAGGATTGTCGCGCTGTTCCACACTCGCAAAAAAGGCATCCATATCGACATGGATGATTTTGCGGATATCAGGCGTTTCGGCAGTTTTGGCCATGCAGCCCGTATTAAAGCAGCACAAGGATAAAGGCGAGATGCGTTCACACTGCACTGGCAAATACGCGGCTTAACCTTCATAAGGCAAAAATGCACTCTCCCCAGTCCCAGAAAAAGACCGTTGGTACCCGCGAACTTGTCGTGATGATGGCATCAATCATGGCGCTAAATGCGCTGGCGATTGATGGAATGCTTCCCGCGTTTCCAGCGATAGCTAAGGCGTTTTCAGTTCCGCGCGATAACGGCATACAACATGTTATCTCATCCTATCTTTTGGGTTCCGGGATTGGTTCATTGTTCTTTGGGCCGCTATCTGATCGCTATGGACGCAGGCCCATACTGCTTGGCGCGATGATTGGTTACGGGATTTTTGCGCTCGCGTGCAGCTTTTCGAGCAGCTTTGATATGCTGCTGGCTATGCGGTTTATGCACGGCTTTTGCGGATCGGCGCTCAGCGTTCTGGTGGTATCGATTATCCGCGACGAATTCGAAGGCGATGAAATGGCACAGCGTATGTCGATGATCTTCCTGGTCTTCATGATTGTGCCTATCATTGCGCCAACGATCGGGCAAGGTGTCCTGCTTTTTGCCGGGTGGCGGACGATATTTGATTTATTTGCTGTTATGGGGATCATTGTCGCCATCTGGGTGTTTGTGCGCTTGCCTGAAACGTTACATCCCGAATATGCGATTCCGATCCAACCCAAGATACTGATACGAACCTGGAGCACGGTCGTTATGAACCGGAATGCAGCGGGCTATATGCTCGGCGCAGCGATCGTTCAGGGTGGGCTATTTGGATATCTGAACAGTTCACAACAGATTTTTGGCGACGTGTTCCATGACGCGAAGAATTTTGCGCTCTATTTTGCCATCGTCGCAATCGGCATTGCGTGCGCGAATTTCACCAATAGCCGGATCGTGCGCCGCTTTGGTGCACGGCGTGTTTCGCAAACTGCCGTGTTGATCTATATCACCATAGGCGGTTTGCAGTATCTTGCGGCAAAATTTGTACCCGGTTCATTGCCCTTATTTCTTGCACTACTAACGGCCAATATGGCGATGGTTGGCTTTATTGGTTCTAATTTTTCGGCAATTGCCATGCAGCCCTTTGGTGCGGTGGCGGGGGCAGCGTCTTCGTTCCAGACATTTACCCGAACCGTAATCGCGGCCTTGATCGGTTCTGTTATCGGGCAGCAGTTTAACGGCACCGTAGCACCCATGGCCGCCGGATTCCTGCTATGCGGCATTGTTGCTTTAATGTTGGTTTATTGGTCGGAGAACGGTGAATTATTTACCCGCCCTGGCACAACCCGGCAAATTCCGATGTGAGATAAAAAAGGAGGCCGAAACCTCCCTTTTTCTTATTCCGGTTTACTGAAGCATCAACCAATTGGCGGAACTGATGTTGGCGGAATGTCATCGTCAAGTTCATGCACTTCATCATCCAAGCCGCGGCCAACATGGCTCGCTGCACGGCTATAGGTAAAATACACGATCAGTCCGATTGCGGCCCATCCAAAGAACAAGCCGATTGTGTACCAAGACAGGCTAACAAACAGATAGATACAGCCTGCAATTGATAATGGTGCGACGATATTTACCAGAGGGGTGCGGAACGGACGAACCCGGCTTGCATCAGTACGACGAAGCACCATGACCGCAATAGATACCATTGCAAACGCAAACAAAGTGCCGGCATTCGAAATATCTGCAAGCGCGCCAACGGGGAAGAACGCGGCAAAGAACGCAACAAATATACCTGTGATAATAGTAATCACATGTGGTGTATTAAAGCGCGGATGAATGTTGGACAGTTTCTCGGGCAACAAGCCATCCCGGCTCATCACAAAGAAAATACGTGTCTGGCCGTACATCATCATCAGGATGACTGATGGCAGTGCGATACCCGCAGCAAGACCTATCAGGTTACCAATTTGTGGCCAACCTATGCTGCGCAGTGTCCATGCCAATGCTTCTTTTGAGCAGACGACAGCGTTATCCGAGATGCTGCTACATGCCGCCGTCAATTGCGACGAACCCGGTGCAAGACCAGCGCCGTTCGCGTCAAGCATAGGCTGTGCACCAACTGAACCGATCACGCCTGCAGCAACAAGGAGATAAAATATCGTACAAATCGCAAGCGACCCAAGCAAACCAATCGGCATGTTGCGTTGAGGATTTTTGGTTTCTTCAGCTGCGGTTGAAACTGCATCAAAGCCGACATAGGCAAAGAAGATCGAAGCAGCAGCAGCAGAAATTCCAGCAAATCCAAGAGGTGCGAACGGCTCAAAATTTTCCATCTTCATCACAGGAACAGCAAGAAAAATGAACACGCTGAGTGCAAGGACTTTTACGCAAACCAATACCGAGTTCACCCGCGCACTTTCGGTTGTGCCGACAACGAGCAGAGATGTAACGAGCAATGCGATAATCATCGCAGGCAAGTTTATAATCCCCCCACTAGTGGGTCCGACCGCCAGTGCTTTAGGGATAACAATATTGGGCAATACCGACCAAAATTCGCTCAGGTGAGACAGTAACCCGACAAAATAGCCCGACCAGCCGACCGAAACTGCACCTGCTGCAATGGCATATTCAAGCACAAGTGCCCAACCGACCATCCATGCAAGCATTTCGCCCATAACGGCATAAGTGTAAGTATAGGCTGATCCCGAAACCGGAACCATTGAGGAAAGTTCAGCATAACAAAGTGCAGCAACGGCACAAACTATGCCGGCAATTATAAAGCTGACCATCATTCCAGGCCCAGCCTTTTGTGCTGCCTCAGCCGTCAGAACAAAAATACCTGTGCCAATAACCGCCCCGATACCAAGCATCGTAAGCTGAAACGCGCCGAGAGATCGCTTTAGCGACTTTTTCTCTGCCGTTTTTAATATGGCGTCTAGCGATTTAACGCGGTCAAATAACATCCCAAACTCCCTTTTGGATTCTTATAAAAATGAACCTAGCCGCTTCTCCGCGACGCGCAACATAATTTCGTTGGCGGGTTACCGCACAAGCATCGGCCCCATCGCTTTTCCCCCGAAAAGATGCACATGAAGATGCGGAACTTCCTGTCCGGAGTTCAGACCCGAATTAGCAAGCAACCGGTATCCCGGCGCAGCCAATCCCAAATCGCGCGCTACTGTGCCAACCGCGCGGACGAAACCGGCTATTTCTGTGTCGCTGCCCCGCTCACTGAAATCATCCCAGCTGACATGGGCGCCTTTGGGGATCACCAGCACATGAACCGGTGCTTGCGGGTTGATATCATGAAAAGCCAAAGCCCATTCGTCTTCGTAAACGGTGTTATTTGGAATTTCCCCGCGCAGGATGCGGGCAAAAATATTGTTATCATCATAGGGTAATGTTGCGTCAACGGGCATGGGTTACTCTTTCATCGCTAGTGCGCGAATATCGCTAAGCAGTTTGATTGTCGCAAGGCTGTCTTCGCCTCGTGTGTGAACGGGTTTGTCGTGCAACACAGCATCGCGGAATGCCTCCAGCTGAAACATATAAGTCGTGCGCTCGCTAAAAACCTCCTCGCTGATTGCGCCGCCGATATCAATCATAAGACTTTGTTTGGGCGGTGATAGCGGGTTATTAACAAACAATGTTCCAAGGTCGCCTTCCACTTTCAACCACGCGGCAAAGTCGCGCTCCATCGAACAGCTGATCGTCCCCGTCGCGCCGTTTAGGAAAGTGAAACTTGCCTCGGTCTCGATGTCAGCACCGCTTTCATGCAATCTTTGCATTGCTGAAACGAGCAAGGGTTCTTCCCCCATTGCCTCGCGCAGCCAAAACACGGAGTAGACCCCCAAATCCCAGAGAGCGCCGCCACCAACCGGCCCATCCCAGCGAATTTCATCGAGCGTGTAGGGAATTGGCACATCGAACTGCGACGAGATATGCCGGATTTTACCGAGCATTCCGCTTTGTACGATTTCCCGGATACGGGCGTGGCGCGGGTGGTAATACGTGTGCTGCGCCTCCATCAGCAGTTTGCCCGTCCGGGCTTCAACAGCAAGCATTGCTCTTGTATCTTCTACACTTAACGTAAACGGTTTTTCACACAGCACGTGCTTGCCTGCTTCCATCGCAGCAATCGACCATATCGCATGGAGATTGGGCGGCAAGGCATTGTAAACAGCGTCAACATCGGGCGATGCAATCAAAGTTTCATAATCGGGATAGATGTCTGGAATGCTATGTTCATCGGCATAGCCCCGCGCACGTTCGGGATCGCGTGCTGCAACTGCTGTTACAGTGACGCCCTCCACGTCTTTTGCAGCCGCAATCATTGCATAGACCGCAACACGGGACGCGCCGAGTATGCCGATGCGCAGGGTCACGCCGTTACGATCATAATGTGCGCGCTGCCTTTTCAGCTATCCCTGACACGCCTTCACGTCGTTCAAGTTCAACAAGTACATCGCCGAAACTAACACCGCCCTCGGCAAGCAATACAACCAAGTGAAAAACCAGATCGGCTGCTTCGCTGGTCAGCTTAGCTGGATCACCAGAAAGTGCTGCAATCACCGTCTCGGTTGCTTCTTCACCAAGCTTCTGTGCCATTTTCTCACGGCCTTTGGCAAAGAGCGAGGCGACATAGCTGCTATTTGCAGCCGCGCCGCACCGCTCGGCTATCAGTACTTCTAAGCGCGAAATTATATCGCTCATTTTATCTCGCTTTGTAAGGCTGCGACCATGATGCGGTCTTCTGACGGCATTAATCCTTCGAGCACGCGCCAAAATCCGGTCACTGATTCCTGTCCCGCAGCTGAATACGCCGCTGACAGGTTGGTACGCAGCGCATCGAACAATTGCGCCTCAAATTCTGCACCCGCCGCTGTCAACCGTAGGAGTTTCTGCCGACGGTCAATCACCCCAGCGCGTGTTTCAACCAGCCCGCGTTCGGACAGGTCGGTTAGCACACGGCCCAGCGACTGTTTGGTGATCGCAAGGAACCGCAATAATTCGCTGATCGTCAAATCGGGTTGGCGCGCTATAAAATAGAGCGCCCGGTGATGTGCGCGGCCAAGTCCGTGTTCGGCCAAGCCTTGGTCAATACTGCGGGTTAGGCGGGTATAGCCAAAGAACAGCAACTCCACCCCGCGCCTGACCTCTCCTTCGCGCAAAAAAAGTGCTGAAGCAGCCGGAGAGCTAGACTCTGTTAACCCGAAGGGAGTAGAAGATGGGACAGCCATATTGACGTATCTTGGCGCACAGCATATCAGAGTTCAAGCATTTCCTTTCGCAAATCTAAAATGACGAGCAATTTTATGTCCCTAAACGATGCCTCTTTCGTAGTCGAACGCAACGCAAATCCGGTTGATCCGGCAAAACGTGCCGAGCTACTTGTAGATCCGGGGTTTGGCCGTGTGTTTACCGACCATATGGTCACGATTCGCTACGCCGAAGGCACCGGCTGGCATGATGCAAAGGTCGGACCGCGTGGCCCCCTGACACTCGATCCGGCCACCGCCGTATTCCACTATGCACAGGAAATTTTTGAAGGATTGAAAGCGTATAAGCTTGCCGATGACAGCATGGCAATGTTCCGTCCAGAAGCAAATGCTGCACGGTTTGCGCAATCGGCGCAGCGGCTTGCCATGCCCGAGCTTCCCAAAGAACTGTTTATCGAATCGTGCCGGGCAATCGTTGATATTGACCGTGACTGGTTTCCTCCGGTTGAAGGCGGTTCGATCTATCTTCGTCCCTTCATGATCGCGAGCGAGGTTTTCCTGGGCGTTAAGCCTTCGTCGGAATATCTTTACATGGTAATTGCTTCGGCAGCGGGTAATTATTTCAAGAGCGGTGCACCCGCGATCAAGATTTGGGTATCAGAGCATTATACACGCGCTGCACCGGGTGGCACGGGTGCTGCAAAATGCGGCGGTAATTATGCTTCAAGTCTGGTTGCTCAGTCTGAAGCGATCAAGCAAGGGTGCGATCAGGTCGTTTTCCTTGATGCAGCTGAACATCGCTGGATCGAGGAATTGGGGGGAATGAACCTGTTTTGCCTGATGAATGATGGTACTCTTATCACCCCCCCAACCGACGGAACGATCCTTGAAGGGATCACCCGCGATTCGCTGATTACCTTAGCGCGCGAGCAAGGATTGACCGTGCGCGAAGAACGCTATGCCATTGACCAATGGGAAGCTGACGCCAAATCCGGCCGCCTGACAGAGGCTTTTGCATGCGGAACAGCTGCGGTTGTAACACCGGTTGGCAGCGTGCATAGCTCCCAAGGCAGCTTTAATATTGGCGCAGGTGGCCCTGGACAAATGACACAAAAACTGCGCGCGCAGCTGGTGGATATTCAGCGTGGTATCACACCCGACGTGCACGGATGGGTGCAAAAAATTTAGGTGTAATAGCCTTAAAACGGCGGTTGCGTTCATTTTGCGAAACGCTATAAGCCCTCGCTAGCTGATGATCGTTATATCCGGTACACAGTGCAAATTCCTTGTTGGGGCGTCGCCAAGCGGTAAGGCACCGGCTTTTGATGCCGGCATTCGCAGGTTCGATCCCTGCCGCCCCAGCCAAGGAATGAATACCGTAATCTTTCAATGCAATTGTTACCTTTTCGCAACTTAACATCTGTCAATTATTGTAAATGGTTGTAAAGCTTAGCTTTGCAGACTGGCAACTTGTTGAAAAATAGACTAACCATCAAACATAGTTAAAAAGATCATCACAAATGATGGCTTTAAATAGAGATGGGTCTAACGAAATGCGCATTGCTATTGCCGACGATGAAGCCGAAGTAACCGGATACCTAAAAACGATTGCAGAAGAAAATGGCCACAAAGTTGTGACCTTTTCGAATGGCAATGCTCTGTCGCAAGCTTTGGTGCGTGAGACGTTTGACCTTGTGATCCTCGATTGGTCTATGCCTGGCAAAGACGGTCTTGCAACACTCAAATGGATGGCAGATTCGCTCACCGAACGTCCGCCGGTCATTATGATGACCAACCGGACAGCAAAGAAAGACATAAGCGACGCGCTGAATGCAGGGGCTGATGACTACATCACTAAGCCTGAAGACCGGACGGTTATTGCGGCACGGATCAATGCGATGTTGCGGCGCAGTGCAGGTTCAGGGGCGTTTGATACGCAAGCAACATACGGCAAATATCTGCTCAACCGTATTGACCAGACAGTTACGGTTGACAATGAAACGATTGCACTGACGGCTAAAGAGTTTGAACTCGCCGACCTTTTCTTCCGTAACAGCGATCGTACACTATCGCGTAACTACATCATGGAAACAATCTGGCGGACTACTGCAGCACTCGCGACGCGCACGCTCGACATGCACATTTCGCGGGTACGATCAAAGCTGGACCTGAAACCGGAAAACGGATTTCGGATTTTCACTGTTTTCGGTTATGGATATCGTTTGGAGACTATGGCAAAGGCTTAGTGGATCAATTACACGGCCTTATACGGATAACGGAATGGGGTGTTTGAGCGATGCGAAAATTTGCACAATGTAGCACTTGGCTTCTTGCAGCTTCTTTGGCGTTTTCAGTTCTACCCGCATCCGCTGCAGACAGCGAAGATATTAACTACACAATGCGCGCCGGTGACAATCTGATTACCCTTTCCAAACGCTATCTGAACAATCCGAATGATTATAAAATTATCCAGAGGCATAACGCAATTGCTGACCCCTTGCGCATCCCGGTGGGCAGGCAGGTCAAATTTCCGCGGGTCTTGCTGAAATATAAATCGGCAAGCGCCAAATTATTGTCAGTACGCGGACGCGTGCTGGTTGGCACAGCGGGTAAAGCACAGACACAGGCAGCGGTTGGCCAAGTCCTTAGCGAAGGGGCGCGTTTGGCAACGGCTGAATCATCATTTGTTACCTTGCTGCTCGACAATGGATCGCGGCTATCGCTCCCTTCGAACAGTGACATGCAAATACGCCTGCTCCGTAGCTATGTCTTAGGGGGCAGCCTCGATTATGATTTCGATCTGGGTAAGGGCGGAACACGTTCTTCGGTCATTCCATTAAAATCAAGCGATGATCGTTACCGTGTGCGCACACCAAAGGCTGTATCCGCTGTGCGCGGTACTGATTTTCAAGCGCGTTTTGATCCTGAAACGAATAGCGACTTTGCCGAAGTGGTTGAGGGTGGCCTGGCTGTCGGACTCGGCAAACAGGATGCACTCGCTTTGCCTGCGGGTAATGGTTTGGCAGTTCCAAAGGACGGTATCGCTTTACGTGAAACCTTATTGCCCGAACCCGCGCTCATTGAACCCGGTCGCATGCAATCAGACAGACTGGTAAAGTTTACCCCTAGTCTTGCGACCCCGGCTGCCGGATACCGCTACACCTTGTCGACCGATGCAGGGTTTGTTGACCAGATCGCCGATGTGACCGCAGCAACAGATCCTGCCGTATTCAACGATATCGGTGATGGCAATTATTTCATTCGTGCACGCGCAATTTCACCCGCCGGGATACAGGGGATACCCGCCACATTTGCTTTCAAACGGCGTCTCAATGCGGTCACCGCAGCCGGTGGGCAAGGCGATGATGGTTTTGCCTTCAAATGGAGCGCAGAGGGAAAAGGCATCAGCCGCTATCATTTCCAATTGTTCAAAGGATCAAAGGACGGCACCGCTATGATTGATGAAGCATCGCTGCAATCCGACCAGATCAGCCTGTCTGACCTACCGCCCGGTGTCTATTTTTGGCGGGTCGGGTCTGTCCAATATCAGGACGGGGAAGTTTCCACCAATTGGACACCGTTTGAAAAACTAAGTGTCGGTGCTCCTTGATATTTTTTTCATGATGGCTGAATAAGCCCCATGAATTTGCGGCTTCGACTTACGATAGAATGGCTGGTCATTGCCTTACTCGCAAGCGCGATAGTCAGTTTTGCCCATTTTTGGCGCGGCACTGAATCTTTCGACAACCTCTTCTACGACCAGCTAAGTGCTTTATCTCGCCCAGCAGCGGATAAGGAAACCTTGCTGGTTATGATTGATGACCCAAGCCTGAAAGCCATCGGCATATGGCCCTGGCCGCGTGAGACACATGCCCGCCTGATCGAAAAATTACAGGCATCCAGTCCGCGCTCAATCACCCTTGATGTGTTGTTAAGCGAGGCCGGAGAGACATCTGGCGATGATGCACTCGCGGTCGCTATGCAAGGTCCAACGCCTGTATTAATGCCACTACATTTCAGCTCGCCGGGTGAAAATGGCCAAGCCTATGATACCATCATGCCGGCTGCTCCCTTTGCAAAGGCAGCGCATGGCATAGGCCATGTCAATCTTGCCTTTGATGATGACGGCACGGTCAGGCGCGCGGCACTTTGCTTTGATCCGCAGGAAAATGGTACCCGCTGGCCGCATCTGATGGAGCTCGCATATCGTACTGCAAAAAACGCCAAGATGTTTTCTCCTGCTTATCAACGGCATCCATGCGGCGACACACTTTTGATACCTTATGCAAAGCGCGGCAGTTTTACCGAAGTTTCTTATGTCGACCTTTTGGAGGGCGAGCTGCCAGAGGCTCTTATCAAGGATCACGATATCATAATCGGTGCAACGGCTACGGGAATGCGCGACAATTTCCCTGCGCCATTTGGCGACGGCGGTTTGTTGCCCGGCATACAAATCATGGCCAATATGCTGTCCGCGCTCAAACAGGACAGTTTCATTCGGCCTGCACCTGTTACGCTTGTCATAATATTATCCCTGCTGCCGATATGGCTGCTGATGATTGGTTTCTTCCGCTGGCGGCCGCGCACTGCATTGCTTGTGTCGCTTGGGCTGGTCGTGCTGATCTTGCTTGCCAGCGCAGGCGCCCTGATGGCGCGTTTCTGGTTTCCGCCGGGTGCTGCATTGGTCGGCATATTGCTTGTATATCCGTTATGGGGGTGGCGAAGGTTACAAGCGATGAGCGATTTTATGGAGAGCGAACTTGGTGCGCTTGAGCAAGAAGGAGAAGCATCCCCCCTGCCCGTTCGCGCCAGCCGCGCCACCGACCTGGTTGGTCAGCAGAGCGAGGCACTTGCCGGCGCAATCGATCATATGCGAGATCTGCGCCGCTTTGTTGCCGATACCCTTGCAGATTTGCCCGACCCGATGTTTGTAACCGATCCGGGTGGACATGTTACCCTGTCAAATGATCTGCTAAACGAACGTTTGGGGAAAAGCATTGTCGGGCTTTCGCTCGATCATGCACTCGACAATATTGTTGCGCCGGATTTCCGTGCCGCAGTTGAACGTTATCTCCAAAGCGCACCGCAAACCGGCGAAACCAGCTCTGGATTTGTCCGTTTCATATCCCCTCGCGACCGCACCTTTGTGATGCGCCGTGCACCCGTTGAAAGCGACAAAGGCGATCTGCGTGGATATATCTACTATCTCGCAGATATCTCCGCCCTCGCCTCCGCCGAAGCAGAGCGTGAACAGGTATTGCAATTATTGTCCCATGATATGCGTGCGCCACAATCTGCGATTATTGCCTTGCTAGAAGGAGAGATCGACAAAGACGCGCGCAAACGGATTGAGCGCAATGCCAGACGAACGATGCAGCTGGCCCAGGATTTCGTTGATCTTGCACGCATGGGGGAAACCGAATTTGACGGTGAAGATATATTGCTTGCCGATCTGATCCGCGATGTTGCGGACAATTTCTGGCCACTCGCGAAGGAACGCGGGGTCACGATCACCGTTGAGGACGGGAGTGACTCGGGCTTTGTCAGCGCTGAACCCGATAGCCTGTCGCGGGCTTTCGCCAATCTGATCGATAATGCGATCAAATTCAGTCCGGACGGTGGAGACATCTATGTTGCTGTGGCACGGTCTGATGCCTATCTAACAGTGGCGATATGCGATCAGGGCAAGGGTATAGACCCGGAGATACTACCCCGCCTTTTTACCCGTTTTGCCAGCAGCAGCGATCAAAAAGGCCGCGCCAAAGGGACAGGCCTTGGGCTGACTTTTGTTATGGCAGTTGTGGAAAGGCACCGGGGCAGTATTACCGCAAAGAACATTGCGCGTGGCGGATGCTGCTTTGAAATGGCATTACCCGAAGCGATTGAGGATTAGTTTTTAGGAGCTTCGGGCCTGCGTTTCAGAATATAAGCTCCTTCACGCCCTGCTATACCTGTGGGCAAATGCAGATCACCCAGCGCCGCATCAACCAATGAAGGAAGAGCCTTCGCAAATGCAACTTTGCAATGCGTTTCGGCCGCTGCGCCGTGATAGGCTACATCTCCCCCCGATATGCGTGTCAAAGTAACACTGACGCGGTATTCGCTGTTCACGCATTTGGAGGATGGCCGTTTTTTATTTGCCGCAGACAGGATCACAGTCTTGCTGTCCTTTGCTGTTGCCAGCGTCAATTCAGCAGGCCGCGACGATGCCGTTACTTGCAAATATAATTCGCCAGTTTGCGAAGGTATAAAGTTTCTCGACGCCAAATGACCGGCCACAAGCTGCTGTGCTTGGGCTAATTCAGGCGACAGGGCCTTTTCAACTGGCGCAAGACTATATGCGCCCGGCGGCATTCCGGCACCGCCCCCTGTCGTATTCACCCGTGTTTCAACCATGCGGACGCAGCCAGAGAGCAGCGTTGCTAAAGCAGTGACGAGCATCAAAGACTTCATATCGAAATGGCCACTCCTTTTATGTATTCATTATGATATCACGCATTGACCTTAACGCGTCAGTAAAAAATAACCGACGTAAAACCAACCGAAAATCCCGTGAATAATTGCCCATAATACAGATTTATACGCGCTGTAGCTAATCACCATGGCCAGTGCGCTGCCAAAACCGACACCTGATTTTACCACATCGCGCTGGATCATCACGTTTCTCATTCCGCTTGCCCTCATGCCGCCTGCTTTGCGCGTTCGGCCAATTCCTGGTTGAGCATTTCTGCTAGCAAGAACGCCAGTTCCAACGACTGCGCTGCGTTCAGCCGCGGGTCGCAGTGCGTGTGATACCGATCGGCTAGTCCCTCATCGGTTACCGCAATCGCGCCGCCGGTACATTCGGTGACATTCTGGCCCGTCATTTCGGCATGGATACCCCCGGCAAAGCTGCCCTCTGCGCGGTGGACGGCAAAGAAGCCGCGTACTTCGGCAAGGATACGTTCAAACGGACGGGTTTTATAACCGCTTGCTGATTTAATCACATTGCCGTGCATCGGATCGCATGACCAGATAACCGGATGCCCTTCACGTTGCACCGCACGCACAAGAGGCGGCAATCCGCTCTCAACCTTGTCATGGCCATAGCGCGTAATCAGCGTCATGCGTCCTGGCTCGCGCCCTGGATTAAGTGTATCGAGCATCCGGAGTAGCGCATCAGGTTCAAGGCTGGGTCCGCATTTCAGGCCAATCGGATTGCCAATGCCGCGCAGATATTCGACATGGGCAGAACCCTCAAACCGGGTGCGATCCCCGATCCACAGGAAATGCGCCGATGTGTCATACCATTTGCCGGTCAGGCTATCCTGCCGCGTCAATGCCTGCTCATAGGGCAGGAGCAATGCTTCATGGCTGGTGTAAAACGTCGTTCCCTTCATTTGTGGCACGGTTTCCGGGCTAACCCCGCACGCTGCCATAAAATCCAGCGCTTCACCAATCCGGTCGGCGGTTTCCTTATACTTCTTTGCCCAAGGGCTGCGGCCCATATAATCATGCGTCCACGCATGAACCTGTTGCAGGTTCGCGTAACCACCGCTGCTGAACGCACGTAGCAGGTTGAGCGTTGACGCCGCCTGGCTATAGGCGCGCACCATCCGCGCCGGATCAGGCTCACGAGCGTCTTTTTCAAACGCGATGTCGTTGATAATGTCACCGCGGTAGCTGGGCAGCTCAACCCCGCCAATGGTTTCCGTATCGGTCGAGCGTGGCTTGGCAAATTGCCCTGCCATCCGGCCAAGCTTCACTACTGGCACCTTGCCAGCATAGGTAAGCACAACCGCCATTTGCAGGATGACGCGGAATGTATCGCGGATGTTGTTGGGATGAAATTCGGCAAAACTCTCGGCACAATCGCCGCCTTGCAACAGAAATCCCTTACCCTCGCTCACCTTCGCCAGATCTTCGGTCAGGCTACGTGCTTCCCCGGCAAACACCAAAGGCGGATAATTGCGCAGGGTTTCTTCGGTTGCGGCAAGTGCCGCCTGGTCGCGATAAACCGGCATTTGTATGCCCTTGGCACTGCGCCAGCTGTCGGGCGTCCATGTCGCCGCCATGTCTTTACTCCAATAGATTCGATTCAGTGTCTTCTAGTGCCAGACAGGCAAATGGTGCAAGCAAAACGGGGCAATACCGCATTTCTTGTTATAAATAACGACACACTTGGACGAATATAAATGGCCCCGAATTTTGTGATTTCGCACATTTTAACCTGTCTTGCTCAAGTCAATTAAGTCACTTTAATTACAGTGAAATTTGACACAATTTAACATCTTGCCTGTGCGCCGTCCCATGCTGGTACAGGCCCAAAATCGCCCACGCCAATGGGGCCATTTTGCACTATAGGCCGATTTCCAAAACAAGCCGCGACCTCTTTTTTGCAAAGCATTACATGATACAGGGACCCATCAATCAAGCTAAAATCGCACGGAGCCGCATGACTAAACCCGTGCGTCGGCCGTTGATTGGTGCGCGGGAAATTATTCTGGTTTTGATCGCGTTCAGCTTGCTTGCCCTCGCACCGTCGATTGCACAGGTTACCGGTCTTGGTGGGTCACGGAGCATGACGCCCAGCACACAATTGGGAGCCGCCGAACGTCCCGAAACCAATTTCGCCGGATCGGCCTTCTATTTCCTCGACACAAATGAAGCCGTGCCAACCAACCGTCAGGTCGCCGAAATGGTCCCCGGTACAGCCAACAATATCGCTGCACTTACCCAAGCTCCTATGGACAGCACGACTTTGCCGTACGACATTTCCGGTGTTGGCGATGCCGCCCGCCCCTTCGTTCTCAACCCGGGCAGCGTTGCGTATAGCCGCGCGCTCAAATGCCTGACCGATGCAATTTATTACGAAGCCGCGACCGAAGCCGATGTTGGCCAGCGCGCGGTGGCACAGGTTATCCTCAACCGTATGCGCCACCCGACCTATCCAAACTCGGTCTGCGGCGTGATTTATCAAGGTTCGGAACACCAGACCGGGTGCCAGTTCAGCTATGCCTGTGACGGTTCCATGGCGCGCATTCCTTCGCGGTTCCACTGGGAACGCGCACGCGGGATCGCCGCCAGCGCGCTTGCAGGTTATGTCTATGTTCCTGTCGGCATGGCAACGCATTATCATACTGTTGCGGTCAACCCGTATTGGGCACCTAGCCTGCACTTCTTAGGCACCATCGGCGCGCACCGTTTTTACCGGTGGAAGGGAAGTGCGGGTCGTCCATCCGCATTCTTCCGTGGCTATGCCGGTGCTGAACCATTCCCGGGGCCAAAACCACGCGCATGGAACCCGTCATCAACACCCGCCGTGCTTGATCCGATCCAGTTGCAAAAACAGTATGAACGCGAATATGCCGCCGCCCGCGTGAAGGCAGAGGCAGATGCGACAAAATCAGCAAACGGCTACACCCCGCCCCCGCCTTATGCCGATATCACCCCAGCCCGCCAACGCGCCACGGCAAGCTATGCCGCGCCAGATTATTCCGCCCAAGCCCGCAGCCGCGGTGGAGAAAGCAACTACGCCGGCGAACGCCTGCCCGATGCAACAAATATCAAGCCCGAATTCCAAGGCAGCGGCACATGGAAAAAACAACCGACGGGTTGAGGGTTTGGGTTGGGTTGGGTTGGGGCGTGCCAGTACAACAAGCTAGTGTGCCAGATTCAAAGTTCACCACATTATTGAACCGTCACCCTGAACTTGTTTCAGGGTCCATCTCTAATCTAGCCTCCGCTTTGGCTGCACGATGGATGCTGAAACGAGTTCAGCATGACGATATCTCTATGTGACGAACTTCAAATCCAAGCGAGTGACAACAAACAGTTGAAATGTAGGATTTCATTTGCAACCACAGGCATGGCTCTTTGAACTGTCTAAAAATATCGCACCGTTACAAAAACGGGCAAAAACGCGAAGCCCCGAACGCCCGAAAATGTTGGATTTATATCCAACACAAAAACCCCGTTTTGACTGTGAACTTGAACAGTTTCCTGGGGGTTTGAGATTAGTTTGAGAAAATAAAACGCGAGTCATTTGAAAGGCATTCTTCGCGCCTCTGTGCCTTTACGCGAGAACCTTCAAGGGCAAGTTTACAAACAACATAGATTTTTACTCGCACAATGACACGAAGGGGCTGTTAAGCAAGGCGAATGATTAGTTGGATGTACGTTTGAATGGCAGGCATAGTGCGAGGTTTTAACTGTCCAGTTTTTCATTAGTATTTAATTATACCAGCTACTCTTAGAGGAAGCGGTGTGACGATTTCATACTTTTATTGAGCTTTTGACACCTCAATACATTGATTTTGCAAAAGATGAGAGAAGCTTGAAAGCATTGCACGAAATGCAATATATTGATGGTAGACTATTTTATATAGATTGTTGAAGTAGGGGCATTTCGTGAACATTAATGAATTAAAACAACTCTCTGTTTGGTACGTTGCCAATTTCACAGATATTCAGTCTCGCTACAGCAATCTAATCCAACCGATTCAACATAACGCATCCGGGCAAGGCAAGCAGCCCCTCGAACCTCAACTCGAAAGTCTCATCGACTATCTGAAAAAAATGAAGTTTGAGGAACTCTCAATACAGCAAATAAAGCTGCTAGATGCACTCGGAGTATCCCGGTATATTGGCGAGGGTGGCGCGAATTTCGTCGAAAATACCATCCGAACCTCAGACTATGACCCACAAACTGCCGTTAATAGATTGAATGAAGGAGTAGCTGCGCTTTCATCAGCCAATAGCGGCTTTTCGTCATATCGCCAATCTCTCAGTGATCTAGGCTCAGGACTCATTGATTGATCCAGAAGATTATGGTTGCAGCGATGCAGATGGCGGACATGAAGGTGTGTGCGCATCGGTCATAGCGGGTG
>JAYUPC010000145.1:0-8393 GCA_043760355.1 Sphingomonadales bacterium | reverse complement strand
CGACAAGTGCGCGCAGATCGACCAAGTTGTTTTCGTCGGTCGGGTCCGGATGATGATTGGGAAATTGGCCATCCACATCCACAAACAGGAGATGATGCTCACCGGGTATCATTTTCGTCAGTTTTTCAATCGCCGGGCCCGCCGCGCCGTTGCCCGCGTCCCACCCGATACGGAACCCTCTGGTCGGGGCCGCTTGGGCGACGCGGGTGACATATTGGTCAAGGATATCCAGATGCTGCGACGTGCCGGTCCCCTCCACCCAGTCCCCATCCGTCGCCATTCTGCCCAGCTTCTGGATATCGCTCCCAAAGAAAGGGCGTCCCCCGATTACCATTTTGAAGCCATTATAATTGGCGGGATTATGGCTTCCGGTTATCTCGATGCCGCCGTCTACATCCTCAAGGACTGCTTCGGCATAATATAGCATCGGGGTTGGGCCCATACCGATACGCACTGCATCAATGCCGCTGTAATTCAGGCCCTTTACCAAGGCCTCTTCCAGCATTGGCGAACTCAAACGACCATCATAGCCAACCGCGACCTTTTTTCCGCCTTCGCGCGTTACAATCGTTCCAAATCCGCGGCCGATAGCATAGGCATCGGCCTCTCCTAAAGTCTCGCCAATAATCCCGCGAATGTCGTATTCGCGCAAAACAGTGCTGTGAAAATTATGCGGCATGGGAGGACTCCAGGATGCGAAAATTATTGATCTTTTATGAGTGTCGCTAATAGCAGGTCACGAGCCTCATTCAATGCACTAGCGCGTTCATCATTGCCGCCAATGTCGGGATGGTTTTCAGCAATCAACTTACGGTGGCGGGCGCGGATGCGGTCTGCGTCATCGCGGCTGCCGACACCAAGCATATAACGCGCTTTATCGATTGCGTATTGATTGCTTTGTTGAGTGTTCAGGCCAAATAACCGCCATGTCAGCCCACGATACCAGGTAACTGCAATACCAATGGCAGCAATGCCGGGGATTATGGCGCCCTTGATCGTTAAAAACCCCCCGGCAATACCAAGCATCACTGGAGGTAATTGCTGCATCCGCAATTTCCCATTCCATAATGCCCAGCCAAGCGCAGCTATAATAATGGCCGCTAATACCGGCATCAGACTAAAACAGCGCTATGAAGATCCGGCAAACATAGCCCGGTTACCAATTCGCGTAATTCCTGACGCGCCACAATGTGCGCCGTTGCCAGCGCGCCCAAATGGCCTTTATCAATCAGTGTCAGGCCCGATGGAAATAACTCACGATATATAACGCGCTCATTAAGGCCCGGCACAGATCGAAATCCGACCCGCTTGGAAAGCTCTGCAATCGCATCGGTCATCCGCTGCTGATTGCGGGCCTCCATATTGTGCAGCCGGTTGCGCACGACTACCCAGTCAATGGTCACCCCGTCCGATTTCGCCCGCGCCATCCGGGCTTCGAAGATCAATTCAGCATAAAAGCTCAGTTTCTTGACCTTGAAGTTTTCAGGGTCCACTTGGCCGATCAAGTCAAAATCTACGAAACTGTCATTGATAGGTGTAACAAGCGTATTCGCCCGCGTTGCAACAAAACGCGCATATTTATCGTCACGGCCCGGCGTATCAAAGATCAAATAGTCTGAATCAACAGAAAGTTTATTGATCTGTGTTTCCAGCCGCGCCAGCGAATCATTTTCGAACACTTCGAAGCGCGGTTGTGGAAGATTGATCTCGCGCCGTTTAATCGTGGCTGCTCGGTTTTCGAGATACCGGTAGAGCGTCCTTTGCCGCGTATCGAGGTCAATGCACGCCACGCGTGCGCCGCGGGATGCAAGCGCAATTGCCACGTGGACAGCGGTTGTCGACTTGCCAGTGCCGCCTTTTTCATTGGCGAAAACGATATGATGTGCCCCGGCCATGCCTGTTCTTGCCCCTGTCATTCAGTTTTGCCTTGAAAAGCCAAGGCGCATTAATTTTGCCTTGTAAAACCAAGGCGGCGGCGCGCATAGGCGCATTTGACATAAGCCAATAACCAAGGCGGCTAAAGCATGCAAACCATCAATCGGGTTGATTCATTACGGGACAGAGTTGCCACGCTGCGCACTGCCAAAGGAAGTATCGCCTTGGTACCGACTATGGGCGCGCTCCATGCCGGGCATATGAAGCTGGTTGAGGCTGCACAGAAACAAGGCGGTGGCGTCGTCGTGTCGATCTTCGTCAACCCCACACAGTTCGGCCCGAATGAAGATCTCGACGCTTATCCGCGCACATTCGAACGTGATAGCGGAATGCTAAGTGCGGCGGGGATTGACCTGTTATGGGCGCCGACAGCCGCAACTGTTTATCCGCCCAGCTTTTCAACCAGTGTCCATATGAAAGGCCTAAGCGAGCTGCACTGCGGCGCAGCGCGGCCAGGGCATTTTGACGGCGTTGCCTTGATCGTCGCCAAATTATTCAACCAAGTCACACCCGACAGGGCTTTCTTTGGTGAAAAAGATTTTCAACAACTCGCCGTGATCCGGCAAATGGCGCGTGATCTGGATTTCGCGCTCGAAATCATTGGCGTACCGATTGTGCGCGACACCGATGGTTTGGCCTTGTCATCGCGCAATGCCTATTTGACTGCGCAAGAACGAAAGTCAGCACTAGCTTTGCCAAACGCGCTTAAAAATGCGGCCGCCAAGATTGCCAAAGGCGCTGATATCAGCGCGACATTATCTAACGCGATTAAGGAAATGCGCGATGCTGGCTATGTCAGCGTCGATTATTTTTCTTTGGTTGATGCCGCCACACTCAAACCCATTACCCAGATACAAGATCGCCCGGTCCGTTTGCTGGCAGCAGCGCGTATTGGCAAAACGCGGTTGATCGATAATCTTGCAATGTAGGATATGAACCGCCACTGGTTATTCCGACATCGTCAATCGCTCGTATGGCTGTAAGGGCATGCAAATCAGTTATGGCAAACTGCGAATTGGGTATGAACTTGCACGGTTTTCTAGGCTATTTTGCGGATCCGCTTTGGTTCGCACAGAACAGGTTTGGTTTAGAAAGACGCGGGTCATGCCGCTTTAATCTCCACACCGGATCAAAAAAATGAAACCGCGTTAACCATTTGTTAGCCATGTTCGGGTGAATTGGCTTCACTCAAGTGGATATGGGGCAAGAAGATTATGGCTAACAGTATTAAAAGTGCAGAGTTTCTTATGGAAAGCCGGTTGGCAGACGCAGCACGCGGCGACGCGAATGCGCTTTATGACTTGGGCATTGCGTATTCGACAGGAAGCGGCGGAGTGGATGTCGACCTGATCGAGGCGCATAAATGGTTTAACTTGGCCGCCCTGAACGGCAGCGAAGAAGGTATGATGTGCCGTGCCGATATTTCCGACGATATGACCGCACGTGAAATCGCCGAAGCACAGCGCCAGGCCCGTGCTTGGTTACAATCAACCGAACGCCGTGCAGCTTAGGTCCTAAAATCCTGCTTGCCTTTGCTGCCATTCGGCAAAGGATTGCGCCAGACGACGGCCGGCAATTTCGCGACCCGCTTCTCGTGGCAGACCAAGCGATGCAGACAATGGTCCGCCCATAAGAGCATCGCCCAGTGCCAATAATACCAGTTCCAGCGTCAATTCTTGCAATGCGGGGCTGGCATGCCCTTCTGCGGCGATATCATCGACAAGGGCGTGAATGGCTTCAACTACGGGATTAAGCGCGTCTTCATTACCCGATAATAACATCCATGATGCAAGTGCCCCCGCGCCTTCACGATCAAATGAATCGAAAATCAAATCCGCGAGCTCCTGCGGTGTCATTTCCCCGCCTTGCATCCTGGCAATCGCTTCGGCAATTTTAACACAAACCCCCTTGGTCAGATATTCAGCCAGATCGCGCTGCAATCCCGATGCCGAACCAAAATGGTGCAGCAAATTCGCATGGGTGCGTCCAATGCGGCCTGCAACAGCCTTTAGCGTCACCGCTTGCGGTCCTGTTTCAATCAGCAATTCACGTGCTGCCTCTAATGCAGCCAAACGGCTAGCTTGCGGGCTAAGCCTGCGCGGTATAGCGGCGTTTTTAACAGCAGCAAGATTGATAACTGACATGAATTCTGCAACCCTTATTTTATGTTTTGATGAAGTGCGTTACGCACGATTGCACCCATATCCCAATTATGAACGCACCGCCCATTATCGACAAGAGCGATATTGCTGAATTCGAAACACAAGCCCCAAAGGGCTAGGGTCCAGCTATACATGTTAAGTGTGCAAATTGCAGAAATATCATAAAAAATGTTTAAACTTACAGCTTATTAACTATCAAAATTAGGATGCCCTTTATCAGCATCAGATAGTTAATACCGATGCGGCTAGAAAACAATATTAACGGATTACCATCACCTCGGGGCGGCCTTGCCGTTCATCCGGTAATCAAAAGTCGCGGGTTCCGATCGGTTGATCTGTCGACACCCGAACGTCACTGGGTTCGCGGTGATCCATTTGCTACCGCATTTTTTAATGCACTGTCAGCGGTATTTCCGCATGGCGAGACATTCATGATCCGCAGTCTTTCGGCCTATCAAAATATAGTTCCAGCCCCGCTTGACCAGGACATTCGTGGTTTCATCGAACAAGAAGCAGGGCATAGCCGCGAACATCTGGCAATGAATAAAGGGCTGGTCGAAGCAGGATATGATGTCGAGCTGCTCGAACGCGCAATCCGCAAATTTGTGGCCGCTTTTCGCAACACAAGCGACTTAACCAAAGTCGCCGCAACAATGTGCATCGAACATATTACCGCGATTGTCGCCGCAGAAGTTCTCAAGAACGAACATCATCTCGACAATAGCAACGCAGAATTGAAAGAATTATGGCTGTGGCATGCCGTTGAAGAGGTTGAACATAAAGCGGTGGCCTTTGACACATGGATGTATTTGACACGCGACTGGAGCGGTTTTCGCCGTTGGGTGACGCGTTCAACGTTTATGATGTTAATCTCGGCCACCTTCCTGTACAATCGTACGTGCGGACAAATTGAGCTGCTGCGTCAGGACGGCTTCAGCTTTGGCCAGTCACTGCGTGGAATCCTGAAATCCGGTTTTGGTAAAGGCGGAATTGGCCGTAATGTAACAAAGCCTTGGCTCCAATTCTTAAAGCCGGGATTTCATCCTTGGAACATTGATGACAGTGCTTTGATATTGCAAGGCGAAGATCAGTTGGCACACGCCGCAGCGAAAAAAGCGAAGCCCGCTGAACAAACGGAACGTCGTGTACGCCTCCGTTTCGCAAAGGCTGCCTAGCGCGATTTTCAATAAGATGGAATTATCACAAGGTTAAGAAATCGCGAAAAAACAGACGATCTACGCTGCAATCAATTCCGCATCATATGGCATTATGATGCGCATACTGCCGGTGGCAATATCGCCAACGCCTTCATCATCAAAAGCGCGTTCAAATAGGGCACATGGTACCGCCTGACCCCGCCCCCTGCTATGCCGCATCTCGGTGCGGCCTGTGGCGCGGAAGCCAACTTTGCGTAGGACCCGTCCAGATGCAGGGTTATCGGTGAAATGACCCGACACCAAACGTCTGTGACCGATTGCCTTAGCTATCGCAACAACAGCACGTGCTGCTTCACTGGCATATCCCAACCCCCAATAGGGCCGCGCTATCCAATAGCCTAGCTCTGCTATACCATCGCGGTTGCCAAGCCCGCAGGAGCCAATCAAACGCGGCGCTTCATTGGTGCGCTGCCACAGCAGAAAGTTAGGGTAATGGGGTGGGTGTTCAACAGCTGCAAACTCGCTCGCGTCACGGGGCGTATAAGGCCACGGTGCAAGCGCCAAGTTGCGGACGATTGCCTCATCGGCAACCGCTTCATAAAGGGCCTGACCATCTTCGGGCCAGATTGGCCGCAGCAACAATCTCTCCGTCCGTGCAAACATCTTACTCTCCTTGGGTCGCGGTTGCCATATGCCGAGACAAAGTGACAATCTTGCTACATCAATGCCCGAAACGGGCGGCTGACAGGGAGAATTGAGGCAAAAAGAAAGGGAGACCGGTTGACCCGTCTCCCTGTCTGAAGATGAAACTGCTTGTCGCAATTTCCGGGTCATCCATCTTGGACAACCCGTGTATGATTGTCCGGTTATTCGGCGGCCATCGCAGCCATATCGATCGACACATATTTGCGACCGAGTTTGCCGGAGTGAAATCGCACACGGCCAGCTTGCAATGCAAACAGGGTGTGGTCACGACCAAGGCCAACATTGACACCTGGATAGACCTTTGTTCCGCGCTGACGGATGATGATGTTGCCACCAATCACTTCTTCACCACCAAATTTCTTTACGCCAAGACGACGACCTGCTGAATCGCGACCGTTACGTGACGAACCACCTGCTTTTTTATGTGCCATGGTTTAATTCCTTCAATTCTTAATCGAGTAAGCTGCGTTGCGCAGTGTGCTCAAGCTTCTGTCTTAGCGGCAGCCTTTTTAGGCGCAGCAATTTTCGGGGCGGATTCTGCAGTAGACGGTGCAGCTTCTGCTTTGGGAGTGACCTTTTTGGCCTCTTCTTTACCGACGGCCAAAATACGCAGCAATGTCAGGCTCTGACGATGGCCTTGCTTACGGCGATAGTTGTGACGACGGCGCTTTTTGAAAACGATGATTTTTTCACCGCGCTCTTGCGCAATGATCTCAGCCGAAACAGCAAGCCCTTTGAGGTCGGCAATATCTGCGCCCTCACCAGCCAGCAAAACATCATCCAGTGACACTTTGTCACCAGCTACACCTGGCAGTTTTTCAACTGCGATCTTATCTCCAGCGGCAACGCGATACTGTTTGCCGCCAGTGCGCACGATTGCGAACATGGCTTTTACTCACTTATCTGGTTCAGCTTAACGGCCCGAAAACCGCAGAAAACAAACGTTTCTTGTATAGATGCGAATCTATATAGTGGACGTTAGAGTGGCGCGAATTAGTGGTTCACTCCTGCTTTGTCAACGGCTTTTGCCGGTTTTGTGCGCGATAACGGCGCTTTTGCCGCCGCTTTGGTCTATGCCTTGCTTGGCGGGCGCTGCAAGCCTAAACACAGCATATGATCCGATTGTCAATTGCACTCATCCTATCCACGCTGTCTCTTGCGGGATGCAGCACGCCAGAGGGTACATTCCCCTCGCTCGCCAAACGCCCGTTCGAGACACAGGTCCCCGCCGCAGAGCCAGCTTCTGCGCCGGTTTTGGAAACAACTGTGATACCGGCCGAACTGTCCGCAAAAATTGCCGGGCTGATGGCCCGGCACATAAAAGCAAAGGCGGCTTATGACGCGGCGTTACCTGCGGTGCGTTTGCTGGCACATGGTGCCGCGGGCTCTCCTGTGGGGAGCGAAGCATGGGTTAATGCACAACAACAGCTTTCTCGGCTGGATAAAGCGCGCTCTGATTCGGTTGCGGTTTTAGGTGCGCTTGATGAGTTGGTGACTGGGCAGAATGACGCCGAATCGAAAAATGGGTCTGCTTCTTTGCTTGGCTTGATCGTCCCTTATCAGGTCGGGATGGCAGAAGATGTAGCAGCACAGACAAAAGAGATTGACCGTTTGGCTGCACTGATCGGTAATGAGTGAGCCTTAGGTATTATAAACGGCATCATCGCCCTCTAAAACAGCTTGCGTATTGTTCGCATTAAGCCGCCGGGCAGCCAGCTTGCGACCGATTGCCCCGTTGCAGCTATTTCGATTGTGCCCGGCGTAATCTGTATCGCCGCATTATTGCTTTGAACCTGCTTTGCCGCAATCAGGCGGACGCGGTAGAGTGCGTTGCGCGGTCTCAGTTCCTTATCGCTTTTATCAACCGGGATCAGTCCGCCATTGGTGGAAGCGAGTATGGGCTGGTCGAGCGTCTGAAGCGCGCTAGCTGATCTTTCAACCAATTTGGCGGCCCATGATGCCTGTACCGTGTCAGCTGGAATGAAACGGCCTAGCGCGCCGTCTTCGATACGCCAGATGTCATCTTCGGCAACATAAGCCTGAATGTCATAATCTCCGGCGGTCAGGACATAAGCAATCACCTCGGCCCCGCCAAGCCAGCGACCGGGGTGGATATCGGGTTTAAGATCGGAGATCACCCCGGCGGTCGGTGCCCGCAGGACCAGGCGGTCTGCGCGGCGTTCCAACCCGGCGAGCGTATCGCGTTCGCGGGCAAGTTCGCGTTCGATAACCTGACGGTTGGACAGGTCTTTGATATCCAAAGCCGCACGGTCATATTGTAATTGCAGTTCTGCAATTCGGACTTTTGTAGCAGCAGAAAGTTCCAGTTCGGAAGTTACGGTGACAGGTGCAATAACCCCTAAACTCATTGCTTTTGAGCCCTTGGGGCGGGACCGCGCCGGGCGGGGATAATGGCTTTTCCGGTTCTCTTTTC
>JAYUPC010000144.1:0-2968 GCA_043760355.1 Sphingomonadales bacterium | reverse complement strand
CGACGACGCTCACGGAAATGGTCAGCAAGAATCACGATTATAGGAAAGTATGGTAATGCTCGCTGACAAAGACCGCATCTTCACCAATCTCTACGGCTATCAGGACTTTGGCCTGAAAGCAGCCCAAAAGCGTGGGGATTGGGACAAGACTGCTGCGCTGATGAAGGTCGGGCAGGATGCAATCATAGAAGAGATCAAGGCATCTGGTCTGCGCGGTCGTGGCGGTGCAGGATTTCCGACGGGGATGAAGTGGAGCTTCATGCCCAAGGCGCCGACACCTGAACGGCCAAGTTTCCTTGTCATCAATGCTGACGAGAGCGAGCCGGGGTCTTGCAAAGACCGGGAGATTATCCGCCATGATCCGCACAAGCTGATCGAAGGGGCGCTGATCGCCGGCTTTGCAATGCGTGCACGCGCCGCCTATATCTACATTCGCGGCGAGTATATTTTTGAGGCCAAGGTGCTGGAGCAGGCCGTGGCCGAGGCTTATTCCGCTGGCTTGCTCGGCAAGAATGCGGCAAAATCGGGCTATGATTTCGACGTCTTTGTCCACCGGGGTGCTGGCGCGTATATCTGCGGTGAAGAAACCGCGATGATCGAAAGCCTTGAGGGCAAGAAAGGCCAGCCGCGCCTGAAACCGCCTTTTCCGGCAGGTGCTGGGCTGTATGGTTGCCCCACTACAGTCAACAATGTGGAGAGCATCGCGGTCGTCCCCACGATACTGCGGCGCGGGGCTGCGTGGTTCTCCTCTTTCGGGCGCGAAGGTAATAAGGGCACCAAGCTGTTCCAGATTTCGGGCCATGTCGAAAAGCCCTGTGTTGTCGAAGAAGAAATGAGCATCCCGTTCAAGGACCTGATCGAAAAGCATTGCGGCGGCATTCGCGGCGGGTGGGATAACTTGCTCGCGGTGATCCCCGGCGGTTCGTCGGTGCCGTTGGTTCCCGCTGCGCAGATTATGGACGCACCGATGGACTTTGACGGATTAAAAGCGGTGGGCTCCGGTCTTGGCACCGCCGCCGTTATCGTGATGGACAAGTCGACTGACATCGTCCGCGCCATTTCGCGGCTGTCCTATTTCTACAAACACGAAAGCTGCGGGCAATGTACGCCGTGCCGTGAAGGCACAGGCTGGATGTGGCGCGTGATGGAAAAAATGCGCACCGGCGACGCGGACATTAGCGACATCGATACGCTGTACGAAGTGACCAAACAGGTCGAGGGGCATACGATCTGCGCGCTCGGTGATGCAGCAGCTTGGCCGATCCAGGGGCTCATCAAACACTTCCGCCCAGAGATGGAGCGCCGGATTAACGAGCGCGCCGGTGGCGAGATGTTGGAGGCGGCGGAATGAAGCGCAACCTATCAATTATCGTCATTGCGAGCGTAGCGAAGCAATCCAGGGCGGCGCTGCACAACACTGGATTGCCGCGTCGCCTTCGGCTCCTCGCAATGACGAGGGGGAGAGCATGATGCTACGTTCAGTAAATGACACCGTCACCCTGAACTTGTTTCAGGGTCCATTTATCCGTTCGAACTCAGGTCGCGCGGCACGATGGATGCTGAAACAAGTTCAGCATGACGAAGTTGTGTGGGAAGCGGCAGAATGACTCAGATTTTCCGCAACAGACTTCACGAAGACGGTAACTTTGCAGGTCAAGTTGAGCGTTATGTGATTTCGCCACACCCTGATACGGATTTGTTCGAGCTTGGCGATCCGAAAGTGGGCAAAGAAGCGCATCACAAAAAGATCGCTATTTTTACCGAAATTGTTGAGGCCGCACTCTACCTAGTGAGAAGTTACGGTTTCTCTATCCGAATGCGCGGCGACCTTACACAGCAGAGGAATCTAATTTCTGCAGATGAAATTCAGGGGCTATGATCGATGCCTAAAGTAACCGTAGACGGAAACGAAATTGAAGTGCCCGCTGGCGCAACCGTCCTGCAGGCATGCGAGCTTGCTGGTAAAGAAATCCCGCGTTTTTGTTATCACGAACGGCTGTCCATTGCGGGCAATTGCCGGATGTGTCTGGTTGAGGTTGCGCCGGGGCCGCCCAAGCCCCAAGCGTCCTGCGCGCTGCCCGCCGCCGAAGGCCAGATCATCCGCACCGACAGCGCGATGGTCAAAAAGGCGCGCGAAGGCGTGATGGAATTTCTGCTCATCAACCATCCGCTTGATTGCCCGATTTGCGATCAGGGCGGCGAGTGTGATTTGCAGGACCAAAGCGTGGCCTATGGTCGCGGCGTGAGCCGGTATGACGAAAACAAGCGCGCGGTGACCGAGAAATATATGGGGCCGCTCGTCAAGACGACGATGACCCGCTGCATCCAATGCACCCGCTGCATACGCTTTGCCGAGGAAGTGGCTGGCATAGAGGAAATCGGCGCGATTGGGCGCGGTGAGAATATGCAGATCACCAGCTATCTGGAACGCGCGGTGACCAGCGAATTGTCGGGCAATGTCATCGATCTGTGCCCTGTTGGCGCGTTGACGTCTAAGCCGTATGCTTTCGAGGCGCGCCCGTGGGAGCTTAAGAAAACGTCTAGCATCGACGTGATGGACGCGGTTGGCACCAACATCCGGCTCGACGCACGCGGCCGCGCTGTGCTGCGCGCGCTGCCCCGCATCAATGACGATGTGAACGAGGAATGGGCGAGCGACAAGACCCGCCACGCGGTCGACGGCCTGATGAACCGGCGGCTTGATAAGCCTTATGTGCGCACTAATGGCAAACTGGTTGAGGCAAGCTGGGAACAGGCTTTTGCGGCGATTGCTGCGCTGAATGCAGGAAGTTCGGTTGCGGCGATTGCGGGCGATCTGGTTGATTGCGAGACGATGTATGCGGCCAAGGCTTTGCTCGCCAGCATGGGTTCGACAATGCTGGAGGGGCGTCAGACGGGCCTGAAATATGATGCGACCTCGCTGTCGGCAGTGAACTTTAACACCACAATCGCAGGAATCGAAAACGCC
>JAYUPC010000143.1:0-8409 GCA_043760355.1 Sphingomonadales bacterium | reverse complement strand
ACAAGACGCCGTGATCGTTGTGAACGGCGGCCTGCTACAAAAACCAATGAGCGATGATAGCATTAATATCGACGTCATTTCTGACCCGAACCAATCGGCGGGACAGAGCGTTGAGGGCCTTTTGCGCGGTATTTCCGGCCTGCAGCAATTTCGCCGCAGCGATTCGCGATCGGCCAATGCCAGTGCTCAAGGTGTTACTTTGCGCGGTCTGGGGGGTAACGCATCAAGCCGCGCCGTGGTTTTACTTGATGGTATCCCACAGGCCGATCCCTTTGGCGGCTGGATTGCGTGGACTGCGCTTGATGCCGTTGACTTGCGTGGCATTCGTGTTTCGCATGGCGGCGGCAGCGGCGCTGACGGGCCAGGTGCAATTGCCGGAACGATCTCGCTTTATTCCAACGTGCGTAAGGGTAAGAAGTTCAGCCTGTCAGGAGGCTCATTGGGCAGCGTCGACGCCGATGCCAATCTTGGTTTTAGCCTTGGCGCGGGCGAAGTTGCCATCAATGCCAATTTTGGGCGCAGTGACGGGTTTGTTCCGATCATACAAGGGCAACGCGGGGCCGTTGATCGCGCCGCACCCTATCAGCACCAAGGACTTGGTTTGCGCTCCATTGTTCCTGTTTCCGGTGCCCTCATTTTGGAAGCAAGTGTCAGGGCGTTTAGTGACAAGCGGGATCGGGGCTTGGATTTTTCCACGAACAAAAATGACGGCGTTGATGCAAGCGTCCGGCTTATCAATCGATATGGTTCTGGCCTGCAATGGACCGCACTCGCTTATGTCCAGGTCCGCAATTTTGCCTCGCAATTTGGTAGCGTCTCGGCTGCCCGGAGCATAATAACACCAACACTTGATCAATTTGCCGTGCCCTCAACCGGCCTTGGCGCACGATTTGAACTGCGTCCGCAGATCGGCAACGACGCTGAACTGCGCATCGGCGGTGATTGGCGGCGAACAACCGGGCGAACGCGCGAAAATTCGAATTTTGTAACAGCCGTGCCAATGCGATCCCGGACAGCCGGCGGGCAGGGCGATACGGTCGGCGCTTTTGTGGAGGGCAGCTGGCAATCAAGCGACATGTTGCTTCTTAGCGCCAGTGGACGGATCGATTATTGGGCACTCAACAACGGGTTTCGGCGCGAGGTGAATATTGGAGGTGCCAATCCGGGCAGTGTGCGTTCGGATGATCGTTTTGCCAATCGATCAGGAACCGAGGGAACGGCAAGGGCGGGATTTGCATTCACTCCGGCTTATGGTGTGAAACTTCGCGGAGCAGCCTATTTGGGCTGGCGTTTGCCAACACTCAATGAACTCTATCGTCCATTCCGCGTTGGTGCGGACGCGACGGCGGCGAATGAATTGCTTACGCCCGAACATCTGCGCGGCGGCGAACTCGGTTTCGATTTTGATCGCAGCGATAGCAAAGCTTCACTCACTGCATTTTGGAACCGGGTTGATGATGCCATTGCCAATGTCGGCGCAGGGGCCGGACCCGGCCTATTTCCTGGCGTCGGCTTTGTGGCTGCCGGGGGTATCTATCGCAGGCGTGAAAATGTTGATGCAATAGAGAGCAAGGGAATAGAATTGACCGCTAGCCAAAATTTTGGACGTTTCAAACTTGGTGCAAGCTACGCCTATGTTAATGCCAAAGTTAAAGGCAGTGGAATTGCGACGGCGCTTTCTGGCAAACGTCCAGCACAAGTGCCCAAACATTTTGTCAACACTTCACTCGATTGGCAAAATGGCGATAACAAGATTGCACTTACGATGCGCTTCGTCAGTGACCAGTTTGAAGATGATGTGAACAGCAGGCGATTGGCTGATGCACTTACATTTGATTTTAGGACGTCATGGCGACTGATTGACAATGTGATACTCGATCTGCGCGGCGAAAACCTCTTGGATGCCCGCGTCGAAGCGGCGGTGAGCAGCAGCGGCGTGATCGAACGAACCAGCCCGCGCACATTATGGCTCGGCCTCAGGATCGCATTGGATTAGGATGAGATATGACCAAAGCAAAACTCATCCTATCGGAATTCCTGCCCTATCAATTGTCCGTCACATCGAACGCGGTTAGTGATCTTATTTCCGAAAGCTATCGTGGTCGGTTTGCGTTAAAGATACCCGAATGGCGGGTGATGGCGGTGCTTGGCGAACGGGCCGAGTTGACACAGAGCATGCTGGTTAGCCTGACCGCGATGGACAAAGTCACCGTCAATCGCGCGACTAAAGCACTGGAGGATCGCGGGCTTATCGAACGGACGCCTAACCATTTTGATGGCCGGTCGCATCATTTGGCCCTGACCCTCACCGGGCGTGAGCTATATGGTCAGATCGTCCCGCTGGCTCAACAAATGGAACAACAGTTAGAACAGGCTCTGGATCTTGGGGACGCACAAAAGCTTCAGGAGATACTTGGCAGGTTACGGCAACGCGTGCGCGAAATCACGCCGGCAACGAAATAGGAGCTTGGCAAAAATAGTTTCATTTGATACTAAATGGGATTAGACCGTAACCTTATGTAACCTTTGGAGCTCCCATGACCGAACCTTTTGACAACCCGCTTGGTTTAGACGGCTTTGAATTCATTGAATTCTGCGCGCCACAAAAGGGGCTGATTGAGCCCGTTTTTGAAGCAATGAGCTTTACCCGTGTTGCCCGGCACCGCTCCAAAGATGTGCACCTGTGGCGGCAGGGAGAGATCAACCTGATCGTTAATTATGAACCCCGCAGCCATGCCGCCTATTTCGGTGCGGAACATGGCCCTTCAGCTTGCGGAATGGCATTTCGGGTCAAGAATGCCGCCAAGGCTTATGACGAGGCGATTGCGCGCGGTGCCGAGCCAGTTGAAAGCAAAACCGGGCCAATGGAACTGCGTATCCCCGCCATTCGCGGTATTGGCGGTGCGTTGATTTACCTTGTGGACCGTTACGGCAAAAAAGACGGAAGGGACGACCTGTCAATTTACGACATTGATTTCGTCTATCTCGACGGTGTTGATCGCCATCCTGAAGGGGCTGGTTTCCACATAATCGATCACTTGACCCACAATGTGTATAGCGGCCGGATGGATTATTGGGCGGCTTATTACGAACGTATCTTCAATTTCCGCGAGATCCGCTATTTCGATATCAAGGGCGAATATACTGGCCTGACCAGCAAGGCGATGACCGCGCCCGACGGTAAAATCCGCATCCCGCTGAATGAAGAGGGTAAGGCAGGCGGGGGCCAGATTGAGGAGTTCCTGCGCGCCTATAACGGCGAAGGTATCCAGCATATAGCTTTTATCTGTGATGACCTTCCGGCCTGTTGGGACCGCTTAAAAGCAACAGGTACGCCGTTTATGAAGCCGCCGCCCAATTCCTATTACGAAATGCTCGACGGGCGCTTACCCGGCCACGGCGAACCGGTTGCCGAATTGCAAAAGCGCGGCATATTGCTTGACGGTTCGACCGAGAATAATGATCCGCGCTTGCTGCTCCAGATATTTTCCGAAACACAGATCGGGCCGGTATTCTTCGAATTCATCCAACGCAAGAAAGACGAAGGCTTTGGCGAGGGGAATTTCAAGGCGCTGTTCGAATCGATCGAACGCGATCAGGTGGCACGCGGCGTATTGGAGGTTGCCCAATGAACGCATCCTTGAAAGTGCCCTTCAAGACGCAGCGCATCCATCATGTTGCATACCGGTGCCGCGATGCCAAGGAAACAGTCGAGTTTTATGAACGCGTGCTTGGCTTTACGTACACCAACGCCTTTGCCGAGGATCATGTGCCCTCCACCGGTGCCTATGATCCTTATATGCACGTGTTCCTTGATTGTGGCGGGGGTAATGTCGTTGCATTTTTTGAACTGCCCGAACAACCCGATATGGGACGTGATTTGAATACGCCGGAATGGGTGCAGCATTTGGCGTTCGAGGTGGATACTCTTGAAACGTTACTAGCTGCAAAGGCACATATCGAGGGGCAGGGCATTGATGTCCTTGGGCCAACCTATCACGGGATTTTTCGCTCGATTTATTTCTTCGATCCCAATGGCCACCGCCTCGAACTCGCCTGCAACATCGGCACGCCGGAGCAATATGCCGAGCTCCACCGCGTTGCGCCGTTGATGCTGGAGGAATGGAGCCAAACCAAAAAAGCCCCACGCCATGCAGACTGGTTGCACGTTCCTGAATGATAGTGCAGGCTATGTCTGATCGGAGAATAATACATGAAACTTGCATCGCTTAAATCGGGCCATGATGGTCAGCTTGTCGTCGTGTCGGATGATCTAGCCTGGTACGCAGATGCCTCGCATATTGCTGAGACCATGCAAGAAGCCCTTGATAATTGGGAGCATGATGCGCCTTTGCTTGAGGCGTTGGCTACTGATTTGGCGCATGAGGTTATCCCGATGATGCGTTTCCATGAACGCGCGGCTGATGCTCCGCTTCCGCGTGCGTATCAATGGGCCGATGGTTCGGCGTATGTGAACCACGTTGAACTTGTCCGCAAAGCGCGCGGTGTCGAGCTGCCCGAAAGCTTTTGGCATGACCCGCTTATGTATCAAGGGGGATCGGACCGGTTCATGGGAGCACGCGATGATATCGAGCTTGCCGATGAAGCATGGGGTTGCGATCTGGAAGCTGAGATTGTGGTGGTTACCGGTGACGTGCCGCAGGGCGTTTCGCCGCAGGATGCGCTGGGCTATATCCGGCTGGTTGGTTTGGTAAACGATGTTTCGCTGCGTAACCTGATCCCGGCCGAACTTGAAAAAGGGTTCGGTTTTGTCCAGTCAAAACCCGCCAGCACTTTGTCACCGGTGTTTGTTACGCCGAACAGTCTGGGCGCGTATTGGCAGGACGGTAAATTGCACCGGACGTTGATGGTCGACCTGAACGGCGCGGCTTTTGGACGTGCGGTAGCATCGGATGATTGTACTTTCGATTTTGGTGTTCTGATTGCGCATCTTGCCAAAACCCGAAGCATGGGCGCGGGTTCGATCATTGGATCGGGCACAGTATCAAACCGCGACGGCGACGGCGGCCCCGGCAAGCCAGTTGCACAGGGCGGCCTTGGCTATAGCTGCCTTGCCGAAGTACGGATGGTTGAAAAAATTCAAACAGGCGAAATGAAAACGCCGTTCCTGAAAAATGGCGACATTGTCCGTATCGAGGTGCGTGATGATGCCGGACACAGTATATTTGGGGCAATCGAGCAACGTGTCAACATCGCCTGATTGCCTCATATTAGCTTTACCGGTCTTTGAAAGCGTCGCCGATCGAACAGGCTGCTGGCCCAAGAATAACTATGAACAGGGTCGGTAGAATGAAAAGGATCAGCGGGATTGTCATGATCGCTGGCAAGCGTGCGGCTTTTTCCTCGGCGCGCATCATCCGGTCGTTACGGAATTCTGCCGATAGAACACGAAGTGCAGATGCAAGCGGCGTACCGTATTTCTCGGTCTGGATCATGGTAGTGACCACGCCTTTAATAGAGTCAAGATTAACGCGGTAGGCAAGGTTTTCAAATGCAGCGCGACGCTCGGTTAAAAATCCTAGCTCGATTGCCGTAAGTGCAAATTCATCACCTAGTTCAGGATAGCCGCGCCCCAATTCTTTTGCGACTCGGTTGAACGCGGTATCAACGGTCAAGCCTGCTTCTGCACAAATAACAAGTAGATCAAGCGCATCGGGAAGACCCTTACGGATTTCAAGAGTACGTTTTGTAATGAGATTTGAAATATAAAGGTCAGCTGCTTTATATGCCAGTAAAGTAACTACTGCGAATAAACCAAATTTCTTGAATGGAGCCCATGCAGCCAGACCGCCCAAACCGTAAATCCACAAAGCAACGCCGCCACCAAATACGATAGGCAAAATCAACCGACTAAAAATAACGGTAACGGCCAATTCTTTGCGACGAATTCCTGCTTGGGCCAGTTTTTGCTGAACAGCTTTAATTTGTTCATCTTGCAGCACGCTCATCGATGCCAGCATGCTGCGCATCTTGTCGGTTGTTTCTGTGTTACGTACCAGTTTCGCACGCTTTTTAGCTGTTGATGCGGTGATCCCGGCCTTCAATTGTTCGCGCCGCTCATTCAATACTTTGACACGTTTTGCCATAGGGTCGCGCACTGTAATTGCGGTGTAAATCGCAAACATAACGGCCATTGTCGCAATCGCAGACAATATTGTGGCAACCCACAATACGTCTACGCCCATTAAAGTTGGTCCACCTGGATTGGTCATATTAGTTTCCGATACCCGACTTAAATTTCAAAACTAACCATTTTGGACATGATAAAGACGCCCGCGCTCATCCATGCAGCACCGATCAAACCGGCGACGATAAGGCGTGGTTCGTAGAAAAAACCAGCCAGATATTTTTCATTTACCGTCCAGATCATTCCAAAAACGAAAAACGGCAGTGATCCAACGATATATGCGGACGCTTTTGATTCAGACGACATAGCGCGGATTTTGAGTTTCATTTGTGATCTTTTGCGCAACACATCAGCCAAATTGGCGAGCGTTTCGGCTAAATTTCCTCCGGTTTCCTTCTGGATTGCCAAAGTGATAACAAAAAATTGGAATTCGGCAGTGGCTAAACGATCAGCTGTTTCCTGAAGCGAATCTTCCATTGTTTTACCGATTTTAATCTTTTCGGTCACCAATTTGAATTCTTCACCAACAGGCCCTGGGATCTCCTTGGCGACGACATTAAGCGTTTCACCAACCGGCAGACCAGATTTTAGTCCACGGACAAGCAATTCGATGGCGTCAGGGAAGTTTGCTGTAAAGTTTTTCAACCGCTTCTTTATTAAAAATCCGATGACCATGTGCGGTAATCCGGCACCAATCACAAGACCGACGCCCAGTGCCAAAAGAATGGGCGCGCCTTTAATCATCAACAAAGCAAATAAGACAGATGCTATGCCGCCAGAGGCATAGACATATTGTTTGACTGTCCAGTTCTTGCCAGTCTGTGCCATCCGGAGGCGTAATCGATCAGCACGGCTGATCTTTTCACCTTCCAGGAATACCATTGGTTTGCGCGCAGCAACGGCTTTACGCATTTGCTGCTCTACGCGCGCATCGGCACTATCCGAATGGCGCAGCTTTACTGCGGTCATACGCCGTGATGATGTTCTGCCTGCGTTGGATCCCAAAAAGGCATATCCTAGCAAGCAAATAGTAAGCAGCGCACCTAACGCTAAAATCATAACCGGCATCGTCATCCGTTTTGCCCCATGAAATGCGTGCCATATCTCCGCTTATTATTGGAGATATGGCGACACAATTTATTTTGCTTTTTTTGATATCAGCGATTTGAAGCCGCCAAGCATTGATTTCTTTGCCGCAGTTTCGGTATCCGAACCTTCGACTTTTATTTCAGCTGCCGAGCCATGGATCATGTCAGCAAGCGCAACAATTCCAGAAGCCACCTTGCTGCCTCGTGCTGCTTCGACCAGAGGTTGGCCAACCTTAGCTGATTGTGAAGTTGCCTTAATATCAGCAGGCAGGATCAAATCGATTTTGCGCTCGATAGTTGTTTCAAAATCCTTACGCGAAATTTCTGTTGAACCGGCTTGCACCTTATTTGCAACCACGATTGTTTTTGTCTGCGGTGCATTGGATTTAAGCCAAGCGAGAACACGAATAGTATCGCGCGCAGCAGCGAGGGTTAATTCCGATACAACGACAGTGACATTCACATCATGTACCAGATGCGGATAAGCAATAATCATGTTGCGCGGCATATCGATTACGGTATTTTCAAATGCTGCGCGGAATTCTTCTTGCAGTTGGAAAAATGCCGCTCCGTCCGTCATCACCGGACTGTTCATTGGGGCTTCTGCTGATAATATCGACAGCTTTTCATTCGCCTTAATCATAGCACGTTCGATAAACAGACCATCAATCCGGCTTGGATTGTCAATTGCATCGGTCAGGCCGCGGCCTGGTTCCAGATCCATGGCGAGAGCGCCTGTTCCAAAATGCACGTCTAAGTCAAGAAAGCCGGTTTGCTGGCCCTGACGATCGGAGAATATCCATGCAAGGGAAGCAGCAATTGTTGATGCGCCAACACCGCCACGTGTGCCGATGACTGCCGTTGAAATATGCGGGCGATCACCTGAAACTTCTTCATTTTTTGGAGCATTCAAGATTGCATGCGCGTTTGCAAAGGCATCACGAAGTGCATCCGGGCTGATCGGCTTCAAGAGATAGTCATGCAAACCCGATAACAACAAATCACGGTATAATCTGACATCGTTGACCTGACCAACCGCGATAACAACGGTACCCGGCTCACACACTTCGGCAAGCGAGTTTATGTCGTTTATCGGGTCACCAGATTCAGACAGATCGACCAGCAAGATTTGCGGGCTGGCGGATACCGAAAGTGATTGCACAGCATTGCGCA
>JAYUPC010000142.1:0-25610 GCA_043760355.1 Sphingomonadales bacterium | reverse complement strand
CTTGCCCAGTCGCATCGATCAGATTGGCCATCGCTCGCGCCACATCGCGCGCCGCAATCGAGCGATATTTGCGCAAAGACCCTATCAGCATCAAATCGATCAAAGGGCTGATTAACATCCCTATCGCTTCACCTGATCGATATGGTCCCCCGCGCTCCCCGCGCAGCAATCCTGGGCGCAGGAAGTCGGCACGGTCAAACCCCAGTGCCGCGAGTGCATCCTCCGCCTGTCCCTTGGTCTTGAGGTAGAAATTGCTGCTGCTCGATACCGCCATAGCCGACGATACCGCCAGCATATGCCGCGCACCTCCCGCCTTTGCCGCCGTTGCAAATGCCGTTGCCAGATGCAGGTCGACCGCGGCAAAGGCCTCTTTCGATCCGGCGACCTTCATCGTCGTGCCAAGGCAGGAAATCGCGACATCGGCACCAATGCCTTCGACTATCACAGGCCATTCTTGATTTGGCGCGACATGCTGATTGATACTCTTCGGCACATCTGCTGCCTTGCGGCGGCCAATGATGTGTACTTCATGCGTGGATCGGCCAAATAGCTTTAATAGTTCGCCGCCAACCAATCCGGTCGCACCCGCCATTATAATTTTTGTCATATATCAATCCACTATGAATAGTTTTGCACCTGTGGCCGAACTTGACCGGTGGGCTGCATCGCCAAAGTCGGACACTTGATAACTCATGCCTGCTTCCAGGGTAAAGCGTCGGCCATCCTTCAATTCACATTCCAAAGCACCCGATAAAACAAGCAAAACATGACCCCGGTCACACCAATGATCGGCCAGATAGCCAGGCGAATATTCGACCATTCGCACACGCAAGTCACTTGACCCAAAGGATTGCCAATAGGCTGTCCCAGTTTCCCCGGGGTATTCAATGCGTTCGATTTCAGACCAATTGGTCGTGGTAAATGACATGCCGGGAAGTTTCATGCGTAGTTTCCAAAAATTCGTGCGTGACAATTTTGCGCGTAACGATCGGTCATCCCGGCCAGGAAATCGGCAATATGTCGGCTGCGGTCCGGTTCTGAGCTCGGCAAATTTGCGGCCCATTCTGCAGGTAACAAATCCGTATCGCCGCTATAAGCCGCATACAGATCGACGATGATACGCCGCGCTTCCTCAGCTGCTGAAATCTGTGTCGGATGATGATAGAGATTGTCATACATAAAACGTTTGAGTTCGCGTTCGCGTGAACCCATTACTTCTGAAAAGCCGCCAATCATATGGCCAGCGCCGCGCACTTCGTCAACGCTTTGAACGCTGCTGTCGGCAATGCGCAACCGTGTTGTCTCGATAACATCATTGACCATCACGCCAATTTGTTCCCGGATCAGTTCGGGAACCAACCGGTCAGGCGCGAGACCTGGATAGCGCGCCAAGATGGCCTGCCAACGATCCGCAACAAAAGGCAGCGTGCATAATTGTTCTATCGAGAGCAGTCCGGCACGGATACCATCATCAATATCGTGATTATCATAGGCAATATCATCCGCCACCGCCGCAATTTGTGCTTCCAAAGAAGGCCAGCTGGTCAGAACCAAGTCATAGCCGGCATTGACCGCCTGCAACGCCCAGCTAGGCGCTGTTACGGGTCCGTTATGCTTGGCTAAACCTTCCAGCAAATCCCAGCTGAGGTTTAACCCGCGCCAGAGCGGATAGGGCGAATCTAGCATCGTCAATGTCCGCAGTGTCTGCGCATTATGGTCAAATCCGCCATATGGTTTCAGCGCATCTTCAAGGGCATCTTCGCCCGCATGACCAAATGGCGGATGGCCAATATCATGTGCCAGACATAACGCCTCAGTAAGGTCCTCGTCTAGTCCCAACGCTCGTGCAATCGTGCGACCAATCTGCGCGACCTCTAAACTGTGGGTTAGTCGAACGCGGTAATGATCGCCGTCGGGTGCAACAAATACCTGAGTTTTGTGGCGCAATCGACGAAAGGAAATGGAGTGGATAATGCGGTCGCGGTCGCGCTGGAATAAATTGCGCGGACCGCGCTCGGTGCTGCTGGTTTCTGCATGATGTCGCCCGCGACTGGTTTGCGGATTACAGGCATAAGGTGCATGGTTGCTCATCGCTGACGTCTATGCACATTTGTAACCAGTCAAGCCAGTTGCTATTTGGATTTCAGTTTATCCACGATGACGCCTTTTTCGCTACTCCAAACAAACCCGTTGCCGCCGCCTTTACGAAAATCTGCCTCCCATTTCTTGGCTGTTTTCATATCAGCAAATGGCCCGACCAATAAACGCACTGATTTGCTCCACGGCGCAGCCCAGCCTTCGCGGCCTTTGAACAGATCAGGCTTTTTCTTTACCCAATTCCGGTACTCGTTGCTTACTACTGCCACCGGAGTAGTTGCAATTTGCACCCAGATACGAGCAGAATTGGCGGCTGCATTGGCGACTGGCTTACCCTTTGCATCAATCTCGCTCTTGGCGGTTTTCGGGGAGGCCGTCTTGATTTTCTTAAGGTCAACAGGAACTACCGAAGGCTTTTGCTCGCTTTCAGGTATCTCAATCGCACCAACGAAAGCACCCAGATCAAAAGGTGCTGGTTCGGCAGGCTTGGTTTCGATTATTGCGGGGGTTGGCTCGACGGGTGTAGACATTGGGACAACAGCAGTATTAACAACCGGCGATTGATCGGGCGCGTTGCCTGTGAAAACAAGATCCATCTTTGGTGTTTCGACCACAGCTCCATCTGGCATTGGTCCCTGAACTGGCGCGGTTGGTGGTGACGCATCCTGAGTCAGCTTTGGTTCGGCGGGCAACGATTCAAACCCTGGCCCTAATACTGGCGCAGGAGTTTGTGGGGCAGGTATTTGCGGAGCAGGAGTTTGCGCAGCTGGGCTTTGCGGGGTTGAGCTCTGCACGGAGGTATTTAGTTTCAGCAAGCCAGGCTGAACCTCAGCCGCCGGCTTGGTAATTATTGTTGCAATTCCCTGCGGCGCCGAAGGAAGCGGAGGAGTTGACTTGGGCAGTATTGGTGATGGTGTAGGCAAAGAAGCAGGAGTATTTATGCTAATTGGCGTTTTCGTGAACACTGCGGGTTGTTGAATGGGGGCTTGTTGCGTTGCTGTTGACGGTGAAGTTTGCGGGGCCTGCGTAGCGACAGCAATCTTAACGGACGCTGGTGCTTCTGGTTGCGGCAACACCACTTTTACCGTTGGCCGCGTGTTTTGAGGAACAGGCAAATCACGCACGGTCATAACCGACATTGATGCTTTTGCTGCCTCTTCTATCTGCGCACGTGCTACATCGGTAGACAAACCACTCTTGCTGGTTGACTTGGGCGAAGCCGTCATTACGCCTTTTGCAGACGCGCGTTTTGCCGCTTCCGCAGCTGTTTTTTCTGCCTTTTCTCGCTCCCGTTTATCTTGCTTGCTTTCCTTACCCGACTTCACCGCCACCTTACTAGGACCAAGCGGATCGCCAGTTGGTATCAATCGACCGCTCCCAATTGGATTAGCAACAGGAGGAATTGTTGAAGCAACACTGCGCACCGCATCACTGTCACGCCCGATATTGTTTGCAGGAAAATGGCCGAGATGGATTGCTGCGGCCTGTTGCGCTCCGGTTAATTGGGGCATCAGGCGCAAATAGCGTTCAATCCGCTGAGCCGAACTTGCATCTAAAAAACCCTGCGCCACTTTGGTTGATTCGCGCAAATCGCCGCGCGCCGCCAACATAAATGCCCGGGCACGCCAGGCCGAGGGACTTTCTTTTTTCAACAAAGGCACCAACATCGCGTCGGCATCATTTTTACGGCCGAGCAATGATAAAGAGATCGCTTGCTGGACGATCAGTTCATCTGAATTGGACGCTGACCGTGCCAATTTATAGTCCAATTGCGCGCGTTCAAAATTGCCCAGAAGATCAAATGCCATGGCGCGGTCTGCTGCAATGGACCTTTCCGAAACGCCAAGCTTTACGGCCTCATCAAACAAACGCAGCGCTTCAAACGGGTTTTCAGTTCGGACAGTAGCAGCAGCTAACCCGGCTTTTATACGCCCGCTTGATGGCTGCAAAACATTGGCGCGAGTGAAAAAATTAAGTGCGGCATTACCATCGCCAAGCAATAACGCTGCGTTACCGGCGTCATTTAGCGCATCGATATCGGTGGGCCGCATAGCAATCCGGCGCATAGCTTCCCGCAATTCGCGCGCTCCGGGCGCTTCATTTTGCAGCGCAGGTTTTGCTGGCGCGTTTTTATCAAGTGCATCAAGCGCACTTTCATCGGCTTCCTGTGCAAATGCGACAGAAGCCGTGCACAAAGCAGACGCTAACAAAAAGCCACGTAATAATATCACGTTCATGATACCTCTAATGGGACGAGAATGGCATAGACACAAGATGTAGTAACACCGCAAAATGCTCCATAATCGCCCGAAGGTTTAACAAAAACGACCAAAGGAACTGGTCCCTTGGTCGTTTTTAGTATGAGCATTATGAACGGCGAATTAGTTGTTACTTTGCCGGTCTAAAAAGCGCGGAATATTAAGACGGCTTGCCCCGTCTTCATCTTCTTCGCTCTTTTCTTCGTCGTCTGTGCTCTTTGACAATCCGCGCGAAAGATTGGACATCCGTTCAAACAAAGTACCACCGCCGCCACTTGCAATGCGCGGAGCGGGCGCTTCGATCGGTGCAGGGATATCCTCGCCCACAATGTCCCCTTCGACATGCGCATCACCGAGTTCTAACATATCATCGTCGCCTTCATCAGCGTCGTCTGCTGTGGCCGCTGCGCGTGACCACTGGGGCTCGGTTGCTTCTTCCTCAGCTTGTAATGTTTCAACACCGTCCGCACTGCCAAGATCAAGTTTGCCAACATCGTCTTCTTCCACGGTTTCCGCAATAACGGGTGCCGCTGGTTCAGGTGTGAACAGGCTTGCAACCGGTGCTTGCGCAACAGCTGGCCGATCAAAAGAGAACGAGCGTGGTGACGCACTTGCCGAGGCAACTTGCGCGTCGTGATCGATACCTGTTGCAACTACAGACACACGGATTTTGCCATTAAGTGCTTCGTTAAATGCGGAACCCCAAATGATATTTGCATCGGGATCAACAAGTTCGCGAATATGGTTGGCGGCTTCGTCGACTTCCATCAAGCGCATGTCTTCGCCGCCGGTGATCGATACGATGACGCCTTTTGCACCTTGCATCGAAACACCGTCAAGCAGCGGGTTGGCAATCGCCTTTTCCGCAGCTTCAAGCGCACGACCATCGCCTTCGGCTTCACCAGTGCCCATCATTGCCTTACCCATTTCGTGCATCACGCTGCGCACATCGGCAAAGTCTAGGTTAATAAGGCCAGGCATGACCATCAGATCGGTAATCCCGCGAACGCCCTGTTGCAAAACTTCATCGGCAAGCAGAAAGGCTTCCTTGAACGTCGTGTTCGGATTGGCAACCAAAAACAGGTTCTGGTTCGGTATAACGATCAGGGTATCGACATGCTTTTGTAATTCTTCGATCCCGGCATCCGCCGAACGCATCCGGCGTGAACCTTCAAAAATGAAAGGCTTAGTAATAACGCCAACGGTCAAAATATTCATCTCACGCGCGGCTTGTGCAATGACCGGTGCAGCACCCGTTCCGGTGCCTCCCCCCATGCCTGCTGCGATAAAGCACATATGTGCGCCGGCAAGTGCTGCCTTAACCTGTTCAATCGTTTCCTCGGCAGCTGCACGTCCGACTTCTGGACGCGAACCTGCACCCAGCCCTTGGGTGATATCAGGGCCAAGCTGAATACGGTATTCCGCCGCAGAGGCATTGAGTGCCTGTGCATCGGTGTTGGCGACAATAAAGTCGACCCCTTCAACCTTGGCATTGATCATGTTGCCAACCGCGTTGCCACCTGCGCCGCCAACGCCGATGACGGCAATTTTAGGCTTTAGTTCATCAACCAATGGAGGACCGATATTAATACTCATAGTAAAACCCCCTTGCCGCATGGGCAATTATAATGTCGTAACTGCTTCTTACACAAATCTGTCACTAACACATCCAAAAAATTAACCAAATCCACGGCTTTTTTGTCAAAAATTCTCACGGATCGCACGTTTGATCCTTTCAAACAGTCCTGCAGTCATTCCGCCGTCTAAATCATGGGACGGATCATATGTTTTTTTCAGGTCAACGACACCAGATGCGGCATAGCGAACCAAACCGACAAGCGTTGTAAATGCAGGACCACTATGCGCTTCGGGCAATCCTGCAAGTCCGGTGGGACGACCGATGCGCACGGCGCGACCAAGCGCGGCCTGCATGTGCTCGGCAATCCCTTTTAACTCTGCGCCTCCGCCCGTCAGTACAATCTGATGACCGCTGGGGCCGGAAAATCCGAGCCCTTTTAATGCCGTGCCAATTTCGGCAACCAGCCTGTCAACGCGTTGGCAGATGACTGCGTTTAGCTGCGCCCGGGTGATTTTGGGTGCGTTGCTATCTGCATCATTTTCACCGGTGCCATCTTCTCTGCCTAGATCAAGAACATCTTGATGATCGCGTGGTGTAGAAAGCGCCGATCCATAATAGCATTTTAGGCGCTCAGCCTGCGCACGGCGCATTCCAAAGACTGAAGCAATGTCGTCGGTAATATCGGATGAACCCTGTTGGATAGTTACAAGTCCGACGAGCATTCCACCGATGAAGACCGAGACATTGGTGATGGCTGCACCCAGTTCGACCAATGCAACGCCCAATTCCTGCTCTTCACTGGTCAGGCAGGCGAGCCCGGCAGCAACCGGCGCAACCACAACTGCCTCAACCTCCAGATGCGCGGCACGTGCGGTCATATCAAGGTTACGCACCGGTGACGGATCAGCGAGCACCACATGGATATCAACACCCAGCCGGTCAGCATGAAGACCGATTGGGTTGGCGACACCGCCCACGCCATCCAGCGAATAGAGCGTCGGCTGAATATGCAGCGCCGTCTTGCCACGTGTATCAAGATTGGCGCGCCCCGCTTGTAATAGCTCATCAATATCGTCTTGCTCAATCCGGTCACCGTCAAGTTCAATCTCGACCGGGGCGAGCAGGCTATCAAGACCCCCTGCTGAAATCCCGACCCAGACACGGTCAATATTGATACCGGCAATCCGTTCTGCTTGCTCAACCGCATGGCGCACAGATAACTCGGCTTGTTCGATGTCAGCAATACAGCCGCGCACAACGCCCCGGCTTTCGCGCTGTCCGGTACCCAGAACGATTAGCTCGCCTGTATCGGTTTTGCCCGCAATCAAGGCCGAAACTTTGGATGATCCAATGTCCAGTGCCGATATGATCTTTTCAACCTTTGCGGTGGTCATGCCGTTTCCTTGTCTTTGGCAGAGGTTGCTTTACCGTTTGATGGTACGGCGGGTATAGGCGCAGATTTAGGTGCTTTACGCAAATAAGCGCGTGCCGGATCGCGCAAATCAAAATGGATGATGTCTTTACCAAGCAAACGGTGGATACCGTCCATGCGCGCAAAGTTAAGCAGTGCTAATGCCGCCTCTTTCTCGCCTTCTGGCAATGCTATGGTTTCGCCGGTTTTGAACGCCAGATCCCATCGACGATTACCCACCCAGCTTGCACCCGAAATTTGGGGTTTTAGCGAAGGGGCTTGGTTCACCAGCTCCCTAAGCGCGACCGATTGGCGATTGGCACCTTCACCGTTAAGCGTCGGGAGACCGGTGACTTCATTGGGCGATACATTTTCAAGAACAACTCCTTGTTCGTCAATCAAAGAGCGTGCTCCATTACGCTGCCAGATTGCTGTTGGTTTGCGTTCGGTAATTGCCACCACCAGAGTATCGGGCAAACGGCGCGAAACACGTACGTCTTTTATCCAGCCATATTTGATCAGATCTTCTCGAATTTTATCGACATCAACCAGCGGCATTGCCCGGTCTTTTTCGGCGAGCACAATATCATAGACTTTAAGCTGATCGACGCGGTCCATGCCGGTTACTTCAACCCGCTTTACCTCAAATCCAGCCTTGGCCGAAAGCTCGGCATATTGTGCATAGGCCATTGCGGGAACACCCATGAACGAAGCCGCAATCGCGATGATGGCGATACCAATTGCAATCGACGCCCAAGTAAGTACCTTCTGGATTTCATCCTCGGAAAAAGGCAGCGTGCGCAGTAACCGGTCAAGCCAGGATATCTGCCTTACTTTCCGGCGGGGCGCGGATTTGCTGGCGGGTTTATTGTTACGCTTTACCGTGGTCTTTCCACCTTTGCGCGCCGCTGCTGCCATCAACCCAACGCCTCTTTGACGATAATGTCGACAAGCTGTTCATAAGAAATACCGATTGACTTGGCTTGTTCGGGAACAAGACTGAGCGGCGTCATGCCGGGCTGGGTATTGGTTTCAAGGACAAATACGCCTGCCTTGCCAAGTTCGTCATCCCAACGAAAATCTGTCCGCGATGCGCCTTTACAGCCTAGCAGGTTATGTGCCGATAATGCCAGCTCCATCATATAACTTTCAATGTCTGCGGGAATTTCCGCCGGACAGATATGCTCGGTCAGGCCATCTGTGTATTTGGCATCAAAGTCATAGAACCCGCTTTTGGGTTTAAGCTCGGTAACACACAGCGACTTTCCACCAAGCACAGCAACCGTCAACTCACGCCCCTTGATAAACGGTTCGGCAAGCAATTCATCAAAATCCTGCCAAGGTCCCGCAGCATCGCGTGCGATAGGATTGCCGTAATTGCCCCCCTCGGTAACGATAGCAACGCCGACAGAACTGCCTTCGTTAATCGGTTTCAGCACATAGGGACGCGGCAACGGATCGGCGGTATACAGGCTCTCGGTCTTGACAGTCGTTCCCTTTGGCATCGGGATGCCCGCAGGGACAAGGCGCTGTTTGGTCAATTCCTTGTCGATGGCAATGACCGAGGTGACCATACCGCTATGTGTATATTTAATCCCCATCAGGTCGAGCATACCTTGAACAGTGCCGTCCTCTCCGGGTGTGCCGTGCAGCGCATTGAATACGACATCGGGTTTTATCTCGGTAAGCCGAAGCGCGACATCACGGTCCATATCAATCCGCGTCACTTTATACCCGACACGCTCAAGCGCATCGGCAACGCCGTTACCGCTCATCAGCGACACTGGGCGTTCATTCCCCCATCCACCCATCAGGACAGCGACGTGGATAGTCTTGCTCATCTTTCACCCACACGTTCTTTGTTTGCGCTCCCGGCATGAATGCCTGCACGTTCTTTGTTGGCGCTCCCGGCATGAATGCCTACACGCTGTATTTCCCATTGTAATTCAACACCAGATTTCGCTTTGACCCGGGCCCGGACTTCCTCGCCAAGTGCCTCGATATCGGCGCTGGTTGCGTTCCCTGTGTTGAGCAGGAAATTGGTGTGCTTCTCCGATACTTGCGCGCCGCCAATTTGCAAGCCCCGGCATCCCGCGTCATCGACCAACTGCCACGCTTTATGCCCATCAGGGTTTTTGAAGGTCGATCCGCCGGTTTTGGATCGCAGCGGTTGGCTGGCTTCACGTTCCGCCGCGATGCGTTCCATTTCTGCACCGATGATCTTGGGGTCACCCTGTGTGCCATGAAAGGTTGCGCCAACAACGATGGCACCTTCGGGTAATTCGGAGTGGCGATAGGTGTATCCGAGATCGCAGAGCGGCAATGTGACCAACTCACCCGAACGGAGCACAGCGTTGCATTCGCCCAAAATGTCTTTTACCTCGCGGCCATAAGCGCCGCCGTTCATGCGGACAAAGCCGCCAACGGTGCCGGGAATACCGCGCAAGAATTCAAGGCCGGCTATTCCAGCATCGCGTGCGGTTGAAGAAACAAGGATACCCGAAGCTCCACCGCCGCATTTGAGTGTGGTTTCGCCAAGCCGTTCTACCTTTGCAAAGGCTTTGCCCAGACGAACCGTAACTCCGGTAACGCCACCATCCCGAACGATCAGGTTGGAGCCGAGACCAAGTGGCCATACAGATATGGCAGGATCAAGATCGGATAAAAATTCTTGCAGGTCAGATATGTCTTTGGGTTCAAACAACCACTGCGCAATGCCGCCTGATTTGAACCACACAAGCGGAGCAAGCGGCGCGTTCGGGGTAAGCTTTCCAACAACCTTTGGCATTTCCAGAACAGCGCTCATCCCTGCACCGCCCGTATTGCATCGGCCAAGCCACCTGCCCATTTGGTAATATCGCCAGCGCCCAAGCACACAATTATATCCTTTGGCTGCACGATCCCGGCAAGTGCATTCGCCAGTTCTGCTGCGTCCGTAACGGTCGCCGCAGACCGGTGACCGCGCCGTTTCAGGCCAGCAACTAGCGCTTCGCTATCCACGCCCTCGATCGGTGCTTCACCTGCGGTATAGACGGGCGATATGAATACGATATCGGCATCATTAAACGCCTGCTGAAAATCCTCCATATGGTCGCGTAGCCGTGTATAACGGTGCGGCTGCGCAACAGCAATCACGCGGCCTTCAGCACCTTCGCGGGCCGCCGATAAGACCGCCCGTATTTCCACAGGATGATGGCCATAATCGTCGATGATCGTGACACCCCCTGACTGATCAATGGCCACTTCACCCACTTTACTGAAACGCCTTTTAACGCCGCCAAACTTTGCAAAGCCAGATTGGACTTTGTCATCGGACATGCCCATTTCCAGACCGACGGCGATCGCCGCCAGTGCATTCTGGACATTATGCCTGCCCGGCATGGGGAGTTCGACCCCTACTATTGTCCGCTGTGATCCATCACGCGCCCTGATCACGACATCAAAACGATTGCCGCCTGCAAAAGGCGTTACATTTTCGCCGCGGACATCAGCTTGCGCGGAAAAACCGTACGTAATAATCCGCCTGTCACGGATTTTGGGGAGGATCGCCTGCACCTCTGGATGGTCAAGACACATGATCGCAGCGCCATAAAACGGCACATTTTCGACAAATTCAACAAAGGCATCCTTGATCTTGTCAAAGTCGCCATAATGGTCGAGATGTTCGGGATCGATATTGGTAACAACTGCAATCGTGCCATCAAGCCGCAGGAAACTGCCGTCGCTTTCATCGGCCTCAACCACCATCCAGTCGCTGTCGCCTAGCCGCGCGTTGGAACCGTAGCTGTTGATGATCCCGCCGTTGATAACCGTCGGATCAATCCCGCCTGCGTCCAGCATTGCTGCGACCAAAGAAGTCGTCGTCGTCTTGCCGTGCGTACCAGCAACGGCAACAGTGTTCTTGAGCCGCATCAATTCGGCCAGCATTTCAGCGCGGCGCACAAGGGGTATACGCCGTTCAAGTGCTGCATCGCGTTCAGGATTGCCTTTTTTAACTGCTGTGGACGTTACAACCACAGCGGCATCGCCAAGATTATCGGCGTCATGGCCGATCATGACTTTGATCCCGAGTTTACGCAAACCATCAATTACATAGCCATCAGCCATGTCGGAACCCTGCACCTTATACCCCAGATTGTGCATCACTTCGGCAATGCCTGACATGCCGATCCCGCCAATGCCGACGAAGTGGACGGTACCTATATCGGTTGGAACGCCCCTCATAACGCTGTATCCTTTGCAAGTGCCGGGGCGGGCCCGGTAAAGCCGCTTGCTGTTTCTGCCCGCGATTTAAGCGGCTTTGTGATCGGTGCGACACCAAAGGATTCAACCAGGTCGGCAAGATCGGAAACCGCCTCTGGTCGACCGCAGCTTTTGGCCGCGCGCGCCGCATTTTCCATAGCTCCTGGTTGCAGGGCAATCTTCTGGATTTGTTTGGCCAGTTCAACGGGCGTAAACTGTGCCTGTGCAATCGCCCGTGCGCCGCCGGCTGTGACCATTTCTTTTACGTTATACGCTTGGTGATTATCTGTTGCACTAGGAAGCGGGATAAGGATGGCGGGCCGCCCGGCGCATGTAAGTTCGGCAATCGTCGAAGCCCCGGCGCGCGCAATTACAAGATGCGACCAACCTAAACGTTCCGGCAAATCTGGCATATATGTGGCGAGCTCGGCCGGTATTTGATGGCTGGCATATGTCGCACGAACATCATCAATATCTTCTGCACGGCATTGCTGTGTCACCTGTAACCGGCGGCGCAAGTTGAGCGGCAGACGTGCAAGACCATCCGGCACGACTTCGGAAAGGATAGAAGCCCCCTGACTGCCCCCGGTTACAAGCACGCGGAAAATACCGTCTTCATCAAGTGGCGGATACGTCTGATCCCGGAGTTCAAGCACCTCGGCACGCACCGGATTGCCGATCAGATGCACTTTGGGCACATCCCGTTCTTTCAAACGCAAGATATCTGGATAAGAGGTTGCGATGGCATTGACCTTAGCCGCCGCCAGACGGTTGACGCGGCCAAGCACAGCATTTTGTTCATGAACTATGGTTGGAATTTTTAGCGAGAAGGCACCCAGTAATGCAGGATAGGCCGGATAGCCGCCAAAGCCCACAACGGCGCTTGGTGCAAAACTTGAATACAGCTGCATCGCCATTTGACGCCCACGCGCAATCGCCCTTAATCCGCCAAACCAGCTGCGCGGGTCTTTCGTGATCCGGCCCGCAGGCAAGACATGGGTGACAATCTTATCCGGGCAACCAGGAAACTTCGCGCCCCGTTCGTCGGTCACCAACGCAACATGGTGCCCGCGTCTTAAAAGTTCTGCGCCCAGAGCAAAGGCCGGCATCATGTGCCCACCTGTGCCGCCTGCGGCCAAGACATAATGCCGTACAATGCTCATGGCCGTTTTCCCTTCACCATATAAAGCGAGCGGTCAAGATAGGGGTTGCGCTTGGTCAGTGCCAAGATGAGACCACAGCAAATTGAGAGAGCCAAAATTGAAGAGCCGCCATAACTGATAAAGGGCAGCGTCATGCCCTTTGACGGGAATATACCCAAGTTTACCGCCATATTTATCATTGCTTGCCCACAAAATTCCGCGGCCAGTCCAGTTACTGCAAGGACCGTAAACTGGTCTTTTTCATCAAGGAGGCGGATGACGATGCGAATAAGGATGGCAAAAAACAATATGACGATCGCTATACAGGCAAGAAGCCCGAATTCTTCGCCGATTACGGAAAAGATATAATCGGTATGTCCTTCTGGTAGCGAGTATTTGCGCGTGCCCAGACCCGGACCAACGCCAATTAAACCACCCGCAGTTAGCGTCGCCATTGCCATTTTATCATGGGTGATACCTTGCGTTCCGTAAATCCACGCATCAATCCGCTGTGTTGCAACGGGGTAGAAATTATAAGCAAGAATTATTCCGACAATAGCAAAGACCACAGAACCCCAAAGCCGGGAAGCCGGAACCCCCGATACCATCATCAACGCAAACCAAACACCACCAATCAGGATTGTCTGACCAAGGTCGGGCTGGGACAGCAGGAAAAAGCACACAAAGCCGGTTATAACCATTGTTATTGTGCGAACAGGCAATGTCGGATCCTTCAATCGCCATGATAATACCCATGCCATCGCAATGGCAAAGAACGGTTTTAAGAATTCCGATGGCTGCATACCTATGGGACCAAGGCCGATCCAGCGCTTTGATCCGTTCACTTCATGGCCAAGTACAGGCACCAGAACCAACGCGAACAGAAACGCACAAAAGAAGATAATCCCAAATCTTTTTGCTTGTTCGCGTGGATACATGGAAATGAACAGCATCAATGGAATACCGATCATCAACCAGACAAGCTGCCGGTAAAAGAAATATAGCGCTGGAAGCTCTGTAGTCGCTGAAGAAAGCCGTCTTGCTCCAGCAGGCGAAGCAGCCGCAACAGCGAGCAACCCGATTGCTATCAGCGTCAGCATGAGCGCAAGCAATATACGGTCCAGTTCCCAAAACCATACACCAAGCGGAGAACGATCACCGCGCCCCAAACGATTGGAAAATCCGATCTGACCGGTTTTCGCAGCGAGCACCCAAGGCACTTCTTTGCTGTCATCGTTCATGACGGCAGAGTACCGACAGCAGCCTTGAAGCAATCCCCGCGCGCCTCGAAATCTTTGAACTGGTCAAATGATGCGCAAGCGGGGGATAGCATGACGACATCGCCTGGCTTTGCGTTTTCTGCGGCACGCGCAACCGCAGTTACCATGAGCTCACACCCCTCCACTGGTATATGCGGAGTAAGAAGCTGTCCAAATCTCGGCCCGGATTCGCCTATTGTGTAAGCCTTGACGACATTACCAAAATTGGGTGCGCATTCATCCAGATTGTCACTCTTTGCAACCCCGCCCAATATCCAGTGGATACGCGGATAAGCGGCAAGTGCGGGCGCAGTAGAGGCAGCATTGGTCGCCTTGCTATCGTTCACAAATAATACACCGTTTTTTTCCGCAACTATCTCCATCCGGTGCGCAAGGCCGCTAAAGGTTGGCAGCGCGCGTCGCCATTGCCGCTCGCTAATGCCGAGTGCTTCGACAATACCAATCGCAATCGCGGTGTTCTGCAGATTATGTGGCCCTTGCAACGATGGCCAACCTGCCTGACCTTCCAACAAAGCCGGATTGGTTAGATGACAAAATCCCGGTTTCCTGCGCGGCAGAACATGGTTATAAATCCGCAGAGTGTCTTCATCAGCATTGCCAAAAACGCTGTGCTGTTTGGACGACTGCATTTCGAACAGTCGGGCTTTTGCGGCAACATAGCCTTGATAGCCACTATAACGATCAAGATGATCGGGCGAAATATTAATGAGCGCGGCCACATCGCAGCCAAGGCTGTTAGTAATATCAATCTGGTAGCTAGACAGTTCAAGCACGTAAACACCACCCGCAGGCAGAGGTGTTTGTGACAAGATCGGTAACCCAATATTGCCCCCCATTCGTACAGGCAAAGCCGCACTTTTAAGAAGATGATGAACGAGTGCGGTTGTCGTTGATTTACCGTTAGTACCGGTAATCCCGACAACGCGGTGCGGTGGCAAACTATCGCGTGCCATAGCGAACAGCTCGATATCGCCAATTAAAGGAACACCGTCGGCTTTGGCCTTGTCAGCAATCGGGTGATTGTTGATAGGTACACCGGGTGACACGACAATACCGTCATAGCCACGCAAGTCTGTTTCCAGTGGATCAGCTATTGTCGCAATATCGGCGACTTCTGCGCGTGCTTCTTCACGACTATCCCAGGCAAGTATCTCTGCCCCACCCGCTGCAAGCGATCGTGCAGCCGCAAGCCCCGAACGCGCAAGACCAAGTAACGCAAATTTACGGGTTGCAAAGGCAGGGCTGGTAATCATCTGAGCTTTAAGGTTGATAGCCCCGCCAGCGCCAATACGAAAGCCACAATCCAGAAACGGATGACAACAGTGGTTTCTGACCAGCCCAATTGTTCAAAATGATGATGGATCGGGGCCATCCGGAAAATCCGCCGTCCGGTCCGTTTGAACCAGAATACCTGAATGATAACCGACATTGCCTCCACCACAAAAAGGCCACCGATAATGGCGAGCACAAATTCATGATGCGCAACAACAGCAATAGTGCCGAGCGTTCCGCCCAGAGCAAGGCTGCCGGTATCGCCCATGAATACAGCAGCAGGTGGCGCGTTGAACCACAAGAAAGCAAGTCCGGCCCCCACTATCGCACCACATAAAATCGATAGGTCGCCTGCGCCTAGGAAGTAAGGTAACCCTAAATATTCCGCATATTTTACGTTACCCACCAAATACGCGATCAGCATAAAAGCGATCGAGGCGATAATAACCGGCATTGTCGCAAGGCCGTCCAACCCATCGGTTAGGTTCACCGCATTGCCAAATGCCACAATCACAAACGCACCAAATGCGGTATAGAAATAGCCTAAATCCGCGACCGCCCCGTTTACGAACGGCAAATATAACTTTCCACCCGATTGTGATACGATCAGTGTTACGGCGGCTCCTGCGATCAAAAATTCAAATAGTAACCGAACTTTTCCTGATACGCCTTTATGACTGCGTTTCTTGACCTTGTCATAATCATCCATGAAACCGACAAGACCAAAACCGACCATCACAAGCAGGCACGCCCAAACATATAGGTTTTTCAAATCCATCCACATCAGCATCGAAATCGAAATAGCGGTCAGCATCATCAATCCACCCATGGTCGGTGTACCAACCTTGGCCAGATGGCTTTGCGGACCATCGCTACGGATGGGTTGGCCTTTACCCTGACGCACGCGCAACATGGAGATAAACTTGGGTCCGATCAACATGCCGATAAACAAGGCGGTTGCGACCGCAGCACCCGAACGAAAACTTAAATAGCGAAAGAGGTTAAGCCCGCTTTCAAAGCCGAAATATTCTGCCAGCCAGTAAAACATCAGCTCTCTCCCTCTACGAGAGCATTTATAATTTTGGATAGCCCCATTGAATTGGAACCTTTGACCAAAATCACATCACCACCGCGGACTATATTTTGCAGAAGCGTGAGCGCCTCTTGTGCCGTGTCGCAATGGGCGAAATTAACCGGTCCCTCAAGCCCATCTTTTAGCGCTTGGCCGAGAATTTGCATCTCTTTACCGACCAAAATGGCAAAATCGACATTTGCAGCGGCAAGAGGCGTGGCCAAAGCGGTATGATAATGATCCGATTGCTCCCCCAATTCTTTCATCGCACCCAGAACAGTTATCCGCCGTTTAGCGCCGGTGTTTTGAAGTTCCGATATAGTCGCCGCCATAGATGCCGGGTTGGCGTTATAGCTCTCGTCAATCAGCAGCGCTTCGCCATCATCAAGCTTAACCATATGCCGCGCACCGCGACCTGCCATTCCGCCAAGTTCGGCAAGCGCCAAACCCGCTGCTGCCAAATCACCGCCAACGGCCTCGACCGCTGCGAGTACAGCCAGCGAATTGGCGATCCAATGCTTGCCCGGCTGAGATAAGGTATAACATAATGCACCGCTGCGTAATTTTGCGGTTACGAGTGAGTTTCCATCGGCGGCAGTTACATAATCAATCACACGCACATCAGCCGTTTGCGCAAAACCAAACGACACAATATGTGCGGCATATTTTTCCGCAGCCTCGCGTAATTGCGGATAGTGCGGACTGTCCGCAGGGATAATTGCCGTGCCACCCGCGATCAGTCCTTCAAATATCTCCGCCTTTGCCGCCGCAATCTCGCTCTCGTTTTTGAAAAACCCGATATGGGCCGGAGCTATGGTCGTAATGATCGCAACATCGGGGCGCACAAGTTGGGTCAGCGCACTCAACTCACCTGAATGGTTCATCCCCATTTCAAATACACCATATTGCGTATCCGCAGGCATTCTAGCCAAGCTTAAAGGCACGCCGACATGGTTGTTATAGCTTTTGACACTGCGGTGCGCTTTGCCGCGTGAGGAACGATTTAACGCGGCATAAAGCGCCTCTTTGGTTCCGGTCTTACCTGCTGATCCGGTCACACCAATGATCTTTGCAGCCACCCGTTTGCGTGACGCAACCCCAAGCGCATCAAGTGCGGCAGCTGTATCGGAAACCTGAATATGGGGATGGTCGTTAGCTTGACTGACCACAGCACCGGTCGCGCCATTTGCAAAGCATTGATCGACAAAAAGATGGCCGTCGCTTGCCTCCCCTTTCATTGCAAAGAACAAATCGCCTTGGCCGATTTCTCGCGAATCGAAAGCAACACCACCGACTGAAAAACCCTCGCTTACCCGACCACCTATTGCTGCGACCAATTCATCCGATGTCCACAATATCTTCACGTCGCGCATTCCCGCGCCACTTGCACGTCATCAAAGGGAAGAACCTTGTCACCAACAATCTGCCCTTGTTCATGCCCTTTACCAGCGATCAAAACGATGTCGTCGGCGCCAGCGAGCGAAATCGCATGCGCAATCGCGCTTCGCCTATCGCCCATTTCAATCGCGCCTGGCGCGCCGGACATTATGGCGGCACGGATTGTCGCTGGACCTTCACTGCGCGGATTGTCATCGGTAATTATAGTTATGTCAGATGTTTGAACGGCAATCGCCCCCATTTCCGGGCGCTTGCCAGCGTCACGGTCTCCGCCTGCGCCAAATACAGTGATGAGTTTGCCAACAGTATGCGGTCGCATCGCGGCGGTCGCAGCGCGCAGGCCATCGGGGGTATGGGCATAATCAACATAAATAGGCGCACCACTGCGGCTGATCGCGGCACGTTCAAGGCGACCGCGAACGGGCTGCAGACGCGCCAGATGCCCCATAACATCTTCGACCGCACAACCACTTGCCAGCACAATGCCAGCAGCGGTGAGAGCATTGGAGGATTGATACGCGCCGATCAATGGCAACTTCACCTTGATCGTCTCTCCCTGCACCACCAACTCAAGTGTCTGCCCCAATTGCGTTGGCGTGCGCGATAAAATGCGGATGCCGAGCCCTTTTTCGCCTACAGTAATCAAACTCAAATCACGCGCCTTCGCCCGCGCAATCGCTTTTTCAGACCAAGCGTCGTCGGCCCAGATAACCGCTGTACCGCCTTCGCTGATTACTTCGTCAAACAACCGCATCTTGGCATCAAAATACGCATCCATATCACCGTGATAATCAAGGTGATCGCGGCTTAAGTTGGTGAAAGCACCGATTTGAACTGGCACGCCTTCGCTGCGATATTGGGATAGGCCGTGGCTTGATGCTTCAAAGGCCAGATGACTAACCCCCTCACGCGCTAGCCCCGATACATTGGATAGGAAGGTAACAATATCGGGTGTGGTTAGGCCGGTGCTAACCTGATCCCCTGATGTCGTGACGCCCAAGGTGCCAATGGAAGCCGCATTATGCCCTGCCATACGCCATAATTGCCGGGCCAGTTCGACAGTAGATGTCTTGCCATTGGTGCCCGTAACCGCTGCGACATGCGCAGGAACCGGGGTAAAGAAACGCGCTGCCAATTGCGCGAAAGCACGCCGGGGATTTGTGTCGGCGATATGCACGGCGCCTTCAACTTTTGCGTCAGGTGCCGCAACGATCGCAACTGCTCCTGCTGCAACAGCATCTGTGATAAAATCCTCACCGTTAAATTTTTCGCCTTTGAATGCACCAAAGATTGTGCCGGGCGCGATTTTGCGGTGGTCTATAGCAAAGCCGGTGACATTATGCTCGGCCCCGTCACCTGCAAGCTCGCCTGCAAGGTCGCTTAGCAGACTCCCTAACCGCATTAATTCCCTCCTTTGGGTGCCCATAATAAAGGCATTAATTCTGACACATCCACATCGCGCTTCATGTTGGGAATGATCCCGAGCAGCGGTCCGATCCTCGTAATCGCCTTGTTCACAATCGGGGCCGAAACCCAACCCGCCGTCCGCTGAAATCCGCTAGCAGCAGTGGCTTTAGGTTCATCGAGCATGGCAACAACTATATAGCGCGGATTATCCATAGGGAAAGCCGCGACAAAGGTCGATACGGTCAGCGTCTTGCTGTAACCGCCAACACCCGGCTTTTCAGCTGTGCCGGTTTTGCCGCCAACCCGGTATCCCAGCGCATCGGCTTTCTTGCCCGTACCATCGACCACAATCATACGCAGCAATTGCCGCATTCTTGCACTGGTGGCTGCGGTGAACACCCGCCGTCCCGAAATTTTGGCATCGGGGTTTACTTTCATGAGCGTCGCTGGATGCCATACGCCGCCATTGACCATCGCGGCATAAGCGGTTGCCAAATGCATGGGTGTTACCGAGATACCGTGACCATAGCCCACAGTCATATTGGTCACGCGACCCCAGTGTTGCGGCCAAAGCGGCATGGCGCGTTCACCAAGCTCAATTGCCGGACGTTTGTCGAACTCCATATGGCGCAGCATCGCATTCATTCGGGGCTGCCCCAGATTATCGGCAATCCGCGCTGTTACGATATTCGAGCTATGTACCAGGGCTTCTGGCACATTCATCCAGCGGCCAGTTGCATCGTGATCGCGAATTTTAAAGCCGCCGATTTCAAGCGGTGCCGTTGCGTCATACCGGATCGCCAGATCGCGCACAGTGCCCGCATCAAGAGCAGCAGCCACTGTTAGCGGCTTGAAGGTTGAACCAAGCTCGAATACACGATTGGTTACGCTATTGGTTTGCCGACTAATCGGATAGCGCCCTTCAATAATCGTCTCCCCATTATCGGGGATATCGGCAAAAATTGGACGGTTCGGATTGAATGTTGGCAAGGTTGCCATGGCTAATATTTCGCCTGTCTTTACATCAAGGATTACGCCCGCCGCGCCTTTGGCTCCTGTACTTGACATACCGGATGCGAGTTCACTTTCAAGGGCCGCCTGTACGCGCACATCAAGCGATAGCTCCACTGGTTTGCCGCGCTGAGCAGGATCACGCAGATGCGCGTCCATAACCCGCTCCATCCCCATTGCGCCCATTCCGTCACGGTTAACGAAGCCCAACACATGTGCCGCAAGGTCATGCTGGGGATAAAGCCGTTCATCCTCACGCGGAAATTCGATGGCGATCTCACCCAGATCGTGAACACGCCGTACTTGTTCGGGCAGCGCACGTTTGCGCAGATAATCCTGTTTCTTGGACATCAGTTTGGCATAGAATTCTTCCACTGGCGTATCAGGAAAAATCTCCGCGAGTTGACCCGCAAGAACTTTTTTATCACCCAATATCTGATCGGGCTTCACCCAAATCGCATAAGCATGGATGCTACGGGCGAGTGGCACGCCCATACGGTCCAAAATATCGCCGCGGGCAGGAACATAATCTGTCGTAGTAGCGCCAAAAGCCCGCGTACTTTCAAAGAGCGCCAATGTCGCAAGGCGCCCGATCAGAAGCATTACAAACAACGCAAAAATCGCACTCAGCACCAATAACCGCCAAAAAGCATTCGCTGCAAAGGGCGCTGCTTTAGTTCCACTTTTACGAGCAACTGTGCGGACAACAAATGTGGTCATCTGCGTTTACGCTCTTTGGCTGCTTGCTTGTTGATATCGGTTAATAAGTCATCTGACAGCAATTTTTCGTCCATCTTGGCTAATCGTTCAGTGCGCGCTGTTACTGTTGGCCTATCCGCATTTTTGGCAGGCTCAATCATTGCAATCTTGGTTGGAACGCTTTCGACATCCTTCTTTTCTACGCCTTCCATTTTGGCGAAAGGTGAATTGCCGATGACACCGGCAGGCGCAACACCGTCAGATTGCGATGCCGCGATTAACACCGGTTTGCCAACACTTGTGTCGCCGCCCAGTCCCGCCAGTGCCGTTTCACCAGCAACAAATTGATCGGCAGTTGGCGGTGCATAACCATAAAGCACATCGTTCCATTCTTCCAGTTGCTGAAGGCTTGCCCGTGTGCGCAGCTCGGCTTGCAGAAAGCTGATTTCGCGTTTTGTGTTAAGAATTTTATTGTCCACGCGTACCAGATCGCTGTGCATCGCGGCAACATTAAGCGACAAAGGATAAAGCAAAATCGCCACGATAAAAACGAGCGCCAACCAGCCGATATTTTTCAATCGCTTCATTGCAAGGCTCATGCGGCTGACTCCTTTAAAATCCAGGAGGGCGCGTCGCTCCTTGTGGCGCTACGTAATGTTGCCGAACGGGCCCGCGGATTGCGCAGTAACTCGGCCTGCGACGGACGCACTGCTTTATCTGCCTTTTGAAAACTAGGCGCAGGCGTATCGGCGGAGACCACCGGCATATGCCGCGATCCCGCCCCGTCCCCGCCGCTTCTGGCGCGCAGGAATTGCTTTACGATGCGGTCTTCCAAACTGTGGAATGTTACAACAACCAGACGTCCGCCGGGTTTCAACAACCGCTCGGCTGCTTCCAGCCCCTCGATCAATTCATCAAGTTCGCGGTTGATGTGGATGCGGATCGCTTGAAATGCGCGTGTCGCGGGATCCTTTGGCGCGCCAGGCTTATGCCCCACGGCACGGCGGACAATCGTCGCCAGTTCCGCAGTCGTATTTATCGGCCGCGCTGCCACAATGAAGCGTGCAATCCGGCGCGAACGATGCTCTTCAGCGTACCGATAGATCACGTCGGCGATAACATCTTCATCGGCGGTATTGACGAAATCAGCTGCCGTCTCGCCATCCTGATCCATTCGCATATCGAGCGGTCCGTCTTTCTGAAAAGAAAAACCACGCTCTGCGCGGTCAAGCTGCATTGATGACACACCAATGTCTAACACAACGCCGTCGACCTGGCTGATGCCATCGGTTGCCAACGCCTGATCCATAATAGAAAAGCAGGCCGCATAAAGGTGCAGAGCATCCTTATGTCGGCCTGCAAGGTCGGCACCTTCTGACAGGGCATCGGGATCGCGGTCAAAGGCATAGACCTTTGCGCCGCCAGTCAAGAGCGCTTGACTGTATCCTCCTGCCCCGAAGGTACCATCCACAATCTCCGCACCAGGGGTGATGGCCAGAGCATGAATAACTTCATCTAGTAGAACCGGAATATGACTTAGAGCCGCGCTCATTTGCCGCGCCTCTCTTGTTGGGAGAGCCAGTAATTCAGCTCCTCTTTTATCGGATCGAATGCGGCGGGCGCATCTTTCAGGAAGACGTCGGGGTTCCAGAGCATAAAATGCGTAGTTGCACCAAAGAAGAAGGCGCGATCCCCAAGCTTACCAAAATGGCGCAGCATTGGTTGCAGGACAAAACGACCGCTGGCTTCGAATGCGGTTTCAAAAATCGAAGATGCAGAAACGCCGGCAAGTTCTCGGTCAAATTGTGCTCCGCGGGTAACCGCACTTTGCCACTGCGCCTCTATGTCGGCGCGCTGCTTGTTCTTTTCAGCAACACCGTAACCAACCAAGCAAGGCAATGCGGCATGGCGGGCTAGGCAAACAATATTGGCGTCACTAGAAGCTTGAACGGTATCACGCAGCTCGGCAGGTATGGTCGCACGGCCTTTGTCGTCGATCTTTGACAACCCGGAACCAGAATAGACAACCAAAGCAGACACAGTCTGGATACACCCTTATATTCAGGGTGCGATTTTCCATTTGCAGCAGCTCAACAGCCACCGCACGGACGATTACCGACCGAACAAATAGAAATCCACCCCTTGATGGAGTATGCTTATCAAGGGATTTTATGGATGAAAAGAGGGAAAATGTGGGAAAATGTGGGAATATATCAGAGCTATTAACTATGTACATGTTTATTAACATTATTTTTTATTAATAGGTAGTGAGTAATACCTCCTTTTTAGAAGACTATGGCAAAATACCATTACGTAAACTCCAAGAATTCCGGGATTTTCTAAATCGCATTCCTAAACTCACCCCGATTCTCCCACAATATCCCTGCGTGATTCTCCGCGACGTAATCTCTCAATCAATGAAAGCACCCACTCCATATTGCCAAAATCATCAGTCCCCATCAGCGCCCTTACGCCGGTCGCCTGCCATTGAGCTTCATCAAGCAAATCGGCATCGGCCACCAAAATCGCCTTGCCCTTGCCCACTTTACAATCGGCAAAAATATAATCACGGCTAATACTGCATAAAGCACCTTCAGATGTCGAATGCTTTTGCCAAGCACCCGGTGTCGGCATCCGAACCGAGAGCTTGCCAATTTTGCGTATCTCGGTTGTTTTACTGCTATCCATCGGCAAAACCAAATCAATCCCCCAATGGGCGAATAAAGGTGATAGTAATGAGGTAAATAATGGCCGCCGGTTATCACCCAGAGGATAGTTGCTTTCCCATGCCAGCGCCGGATCGGCAAAAACCAGCAAACGCCCTCCGCCGCGCACCCAATTGTCGATCTGAACCAACTCAGCCGGCGCCAATGCCCTTACTTGGGCCAGGATCAAAACCTGTGTCTTGGCTGACTTCAAACCATCCAGATTATCGACTAGATTGATTTCATACCGGCGCGCAAGGCGTTCATACGTCGCAGACGGTTTGGTATTGGGATCCAGTGCGGTTGTTAAATTTCCCTCGGCCCAGAGCAGAGGCAGTGTTGTCATAAGACCGATCTTCGGTTTAACGGCGATAGTGCTTTGGCGCAGATAGCTTGTCGCGGTTAGAAACATGAGCAGAGCAAAAACCAACGATGCACCGACAGCTAACCGTTTACGGATTGCAGAATCAAATACATTGCGATTCATTACCATAGCCTAGAATCCGGGTGTTATTATTGCACAGGCTGGGATGGTGTTGGCGTCGCTTTTGTCTTGAATGCGCCAGCTTCACCGGCAACGGGCGTAACACCAAGTTCGGCAAGCGGGGCATTTGGCGTACCCTTTACCTCGGTAGCAATTTCAGTGCCAGTAATCCCGCCGCCGCTTGGGCCTTTGCTGGGTACATCAACAACCTGATCGAGCGCCATATTGGCAAGACTGACAAACAAAAGTACCACGACCAACCCGATCAAGCCGACTTGAATACGTTGTAATGCAGACTGACGCGGGTGAACCATATTTTCTATCTTTAGGCCGCGAACTTTCATGTGTCCAGCTGCCACGGCATTGGTGGCAGACCTTTCGACGCCATCCATTCCGGGTTGTAGAGCGTTGAGAGATAACGAAAGCCTGTATCACACAGGATCGTTGCAATGCGCTTTCCTGGCCCTAATTGCTTGGCCAACGCAACCGCACCCGCCACATTTATTCCCGAAGACAAGCCCAAACACAGCCCTTCCTCAGAAAGCAGCCGCCGAACCCAGACCAAGCCTTCTTCATCTGATATACGGAACTGGGTGTCGATTGGTGCCCCATCAAGATTGGCGGTAATCCGGCCCTGCCCGATCCCTTCGGCAACCGAATTACCCTCGGCCATAAGTTCACCGTTCGTATAATAATTGTACAGCGCAGCGCCATACGGGTCAGTGAGCGCAATCGTTACGCTTTCGTGCCTAGCCTTTAAGCCAAGCCCTACACCGGCAATCGTGCCGCCTGTTCCCGCCGCACAGGTAAAGCCGTCGACCCGGCCATCCATCTGTGTCCAGATTTCTTCAGCGGTGGTTTCAATATGCGCCCGTCGATTGGCAATATTGTCAAACTGGTTCGCCCACACCGCATTTTCGGTCTCTTGCGCTATCCGCCGCGAGGTATGCACGAAATGAGCCGGGTTTGCGTAAGGAGCCGCTGGCACCAATACCAGCTGCGCACCCAGCGCGCGCAATGTGTCCATTTTCTCTTTGCTCTGCGTTTCGGGCATAACAATAATAGTCTTGTAACCTAAGGCATTGGCGACGAGAGCAAGTCCAATGCCGGTATTACCCGCCGTCCCTTCAACAATCGTGCCGCCAGGTTTCAACGTCCCGTTTGCCTCTGCATCGCGCACGATATAGAGTGCAGCGCGGTCCTTGACCGAAGCACCGGGATTGGCAAATTCGCATTTGCCATAAATTTCGCAACCGCTTGCCTCGCTTGGTCCTTTTAACAGCACCAAAGGCGTGTTGCCGATCAAATCGAGGGTAGAATTCAAAGCTGACATTCTGCTGAGGTATATTGCTAATCGGGTCAGCGCAAACAAGAATATCTAGCGATACTCAATCCGCATCTTGCCTGCGGCCTTCTTTTCAATGTTACGCGCCGCATCAGGCGCAAGAGGCATCTTAATTTCCAACCCGCGCACGATAATTTCCTACAAGATGTGTGCGCAGTTTGTCGTAGCACAAAAGCGGGACGGTCGGTGCAGAAGCGCTGTGGGTCGG
>JAYUPC010000141.1:0-2996 GCA_043760355.1 Sphingomonadales bacterium | reverse complement strand
GCGGTATCCTTGCGATCCGAGCAGCATTAGAAGCACGCGGCGATGCGCGTTCGGTTATTCTGTGCCCCGAAAGCGCGCACGGCACCAATCCCGCCACAGCCGCCTTTGCCGGCTATGCGGTCGAGAATATCCCCGCAACCCCCGAAGGTCGTGTCGATCTGGCCGCGCTGATTGCGCGCCTTGGTCCTGATGTGGCCGGTGTTATGATAACAAATCCAAATACCTGCGGATTGTTCGAGCGTGATCTTAAGACCATTTCTGATGCAGTGCACGCCGCCGGCGGGTTTGTCTATTGCGACGGCGCAAACTTCAACGCCATTGTCGGGCGCGTTCGCCCCGGCGATCTGGGCGTTGATGCGATGCACATCAACTTGCACAAAACATTCAGCACCCCGCACGGCGGCGGTGGTCCGGGTTCAGGGCCGGTCGTATTGTCCGAAGCACTCGCCCCCTTCGCGCCATTGCCGTTTGTGGAAAAACAAGGCGACCAGTTTGTTCTGGTGGAGGAAGAGACCGCGCACGACCATCACGCTAGCAGCTTTGGCCGCATGACCGCATTCCACGGCCAGATGGGCATGTTTACCCGGGCGCTGAGCTACATCATGAGCCACGGCGCGGATGGCCTGCGTCAGGTGGCCGAGGATGCCGTGCTCAACGCCAATTACCTGCTCCGCAGTCTGGAGGACGTCCTCGACGCACCCTTCGCGCATAGCGGCCCGTGTATGCACGAGGCATTGTTCTCGGACAAAAACGTCGCTGAAGGTTTTTCGACACTAGACATTGCCAAGGGCCTGATCGACGAAGGCTATCACCCGATGACGGTCTATTTCCCGCTGGTTGTCCACGGCGCGATGCTGGTCGAACCCACGGAGACCGAGAGCAAGGCCGCGATGGACCAGTTTATCGGTGCCATGCGCAGCGTGGCGGCACGCGCAAAGGCAGGCGACCCCTCCCTAAAATCCGCCCCCCATCATGCGCCAAGACGGCGATTAGATGAAACGTTAGCGGCACGTAAGCCGGTGCTGGTGTGGAAAGAACCGGAAGTGGCGATAGCGGCGGAGTAAAGTGTTGCAATGTAGGATTTCATTTGCGAGCGGGGGAGTCGCTCTTTGATATTATGAATATTTAACGTGAGGATTCTGACAATCAGCGTTTTTGCTCTGCGTTTAGTGATAACGAACAGTAAATAGGTGAAAGCGTTTTGAAGTTGCGCTACTAAGATCGTTAAAGTGTGACACCAGATAATAGATAAAGCTATGATAGAATTTACACAAATTACCACCAAATATCAGCCAGCATATATTAAGGATCACTTTAGTTCTCTTGAAGGGCTGCATACATTTTCGGTCCAGTTCTTCAAAGATGTTGCGGACATATATGATGCGCTTACACGAGTTCGTAACGTCGAACGGGATCCCACTGGATATTCGCTCAACGACGCACCAATTTTAGGACTACTCGTTCGCATATCTAAGCTTCTTAAGGAATGTGTTAAATATCATGAGCAAGACAATGCCGAGTTTATTGCAATATTCGAACGACCTCTCATTGAAGCGACAACAATCGCCAGCTATCTAATGCTGAACGATGACGCTGCAATTGAGGATTACAGAAAATGCTCTTACAAAGACCGCCTAAGGCTTATTAGGGATTTCGAAAGTGGATCAGCCTTCTTTGACACGAAAGCTGGAAAGCGTTTGCTTTATTCTGTGAAAGATAAAATGGATTTTGAAGGCCTGACCAAAGACGATTTCGAAGTACAGAAGAAAAATAAATGGCGACTTCAAGGTAAGAGCTTTCGAGACATTTTTGCTGAAATCGAACACGACGATCTTTACCCAGCAACCTACGGAATCTTGTCTGAATCAATTCATGGCTCTTGGAATGAATCAATGAATTATGGTTTGGTGCGCAATGATGATGGGACATTCGCAGCGTTCACCGACTATCATCCAGCTGACATCCGATACGTTGCTCCGATTGTCAAATTTACCATCCAGCCTTTCCGGCTTTGGCTTCAACGGATCGATGTTTACGATAATAATTTCAAGAGTACGATGGACTGGATCGAGAGAGTTAACACTCGTCTGTTCCAAAAATTTGATAGCCTCTATGATGGCGAATACGACGCCAAGAAACGCGAGAGCCCTTAAACCGAATTCTCAAATGTGCCCATTCGCCATGAGTTTCCCCAACAGGCCATCTAACTTGAGACGTCCACGTGGAGAAGGTTTCATTCCGGACAAAAAGGCTGCATCAAGTGACGGATTGTCATCTTGGGTATTTGAGTCAAATTTGTTCATGGTAGAATCTCAATTCATGTATTTACGCATACCCAATTATTAGATTTACCAGTCCTTGTTCTGCGGAGATTTTTACGTTTACAGTTGATCCAATTCCGTTCGTGTCGAGCGAAGACGAGACACCCATAAGGCACGCACGACGGATGGGCCTCTCGTCTCCGCTCGAGGCGAACGGGATTTTGAGAATACGCATTTGTCACGGATAGAGCATCCCGCTCGTCCACTCATCCCCGTCACGCTCGTACAGCCAGCGCTCGTGCAAGCGGAACTCGCGGTCCTGCCAGAATTCGATGCGATCCGGCGTCACCAACCAACCCGACCAATGCGGCGGACGCGGGACGTCTCCGCCTTCAAACCGCGTCTCCATTTCGGCAAAACGTGCTTCGAATGTCGCCCGGCTATCGAGCGGCTGCGACTGATCGGATGCCCATGCACCCAATTGCGAATTGCGCGAACGCGTGGCGAAATAAGCATCGGCGGTTGCATCATCGACGGGATTTGCCTCACCCTCGATACGAATTTGCCGACGAAGCGATTTCCAGTGAAACAATAAAGCAACATTGAGATTACCCGAAAGCTGTACTGCTTTTCGGCTTTCAAAATTGGTATAAAAAACAAACCCGCCGACATCGACGCCATGACCTTTCAACAGCACCATGCGCGATGATGGGCGGCCATATGAGTCCACCGTCG
>JAYUPC010000140.1:0-3060 GCA_043760355.1 Sphingomonadales bacterium | reverse complement strand
CACTTCTCGAGCAAGACGCGCTTGGCACACTTTTCCCGATATGCGCTGAGCACAGCACGTCGCTGATTATCGGCGGCCCTTATAATAGCGGTATCCTCGCGACGGGCACGCGAGGCAAAGGGCCATTCCGCTACAATTACCGCGATGCGCCTCACGCCATTGTCGCGAAAGTGCGTCGGATCGAAGACGTCGCAGCACGACATAATGTGCCCCTGGCGGGCGCTGCTTTGCAGTTTGTTCTTGCCCACCCGCAGGTTGCCTCAGTCATTCCGGGCCTCGACAGCGCGGCACGACTTGAAGCAACCATTCATCTTTACCAAACCCCGATCCCGCCCGATTTCTGGGCTGAGCTGCGGCACGAGGGGCTGCTCCAACCTGAAGCCCCGACGCCGCTCAACTGATCAGGGAACGAGTTCCCACTCGAGATTTGTGCTCTCGACATCGTCCCATTCAGAAACTTGATAACCGTCAGCATACCCTCCGCCGTTAAGCACGAGGTTGTCGGTTGCATTTTGAATCTTGTAATATCCGTTCGGCTTCTGGACCAAACGCCACATGAGATTGAAGCTTGTGACATTCGACCATTTGCTGACCGGGTATCCAGCATATCGACCGCCGCCATTCAGGACGCGGGTGTCGAGTTGATTGGTGATCTTGTGGTATCCGTAGCCAATGCGCGTTAACTGCCATCTCTGGGAAGCACCGGTGTCAGAGGAAACCTCGGTAACCGCGCAACCATCTGCGGTGCAGTTTCCGGTCAACCATCGGCCGTTGGTGCGGTTTCTGATTCTCACAATCTGGTTGGAGAGATTGTTTCCAGCTTGGACGTAGCAGCTTTTAACGACGTAGGGCACCGGATCACCGAAGAGGTTGTAATTGCAGTTTATCTGCTTGGACGCCGTCAAAGTCGCGTAGGTTCCGTTGGCTCCGTATCGGACGCTGCCTGTTCCGTTGAAAGCGCAGATCTGCTCATTGTCTGCACAGTAAGTGAAGCCTGCGGGAGACGGACCACCGTAAGCCTGAAGATAAAAGCAGCTTTTTACCACGGCACCGATCGGGTCACCAAATTTGGTATTGTTGCAATTGGTCGTCGTGTCGATCTGTTGATAGGTAAAACGGGCGTTTGCGCCATAAGCAACTGTCCGTATGCCGTCGAACGAACAGGTTCCGCCTTCCGATGCACATTGTACCCAAACACCGGGTGCGCCCGGCGTATTGGCGGGTGATACAACTGCTAACTTTATGACGGTATTGATACTGTTCCAGTTATCGGCGGCGCCAAGTGTCAGCGAAACGCCAGCTTGAGATTGCGTGAGCGCAACGGCATTACCACTCGGTAGTAGCACGGCACCGGAAAATGTCTTGCCGTCTTGCGGCACGGGCAGCGTCAGTGTTTTTCCCGTCGGCGGCTTCAACACATGAATAAACTCGAAGCTGTTGTCGGTCGACCGCGTTGCCACGCCCCATGACAAGTCCATGATCCTCTTGCCGTCGTCGGTGGGGTAGGAGATGCTGGGATATGTGTTCCGAATGGCCGGATCCACTGCTGATACATAACTTCCGACCTGATTAAGCGTCGGCAATACACCCGTTTCCCAGCCACCACTTGCATAGGGACCAGCGGCCCAGTTTATCCCGCCACCGACTTGGTTGATGCCCGCTTGCAGCACAATGTAACGATACATTGCGACGGCGCTCAGTTTTGGCGCATACGAACCCGCCGCCTTTGATGCCCACCAATTGTCATTGAACAGTGCGGATGTGGACTTTCGCGCAAATGCGGGCCAAGTGTCGCCATTACTCGTGTTGGCCATCTCCCCTTGGTAATAATATTCCTTAACACCGAAATCAGCTGAGTAACTGCTGCCGTAGCTATTCTGGATAAGCACCAAGTTTGGATTTTGTATCTTTATCGTTGCCTTCAGCCGGGGATAGTCGACGATCAATTCGCTTTTTCCATTTGCATCGCCTTCGTCGATAAACAGGCCGTCAATATCATTACCATAGCGGTTGAGTAGCTCTCGGTAGCAATCGAGAATGAAGTTGTTCCACTTTTGAAAATTGAAATTTGCAAGATTTGGTTCGGTGTAGACAGCGCCTGATCCGGCACCCCAGCCTGTTGCCGTCTTTTCGCTATCCGATGCAAAATCATGGCCATCTCTCGGATGCGTATAGAGCAGTACCCGAATGCCTTTTGCTTTTACCGCGTCGATCATCGCCCGAATGACATCACGAGATGAAGAACTGCCAGCGCCGCGATAGCTTGTCATAACGCTACTCGGGTAAAGTGGCTTCATCCGAAAATGCCAAGCTGTAAAAATCACATACTCAACTTTGGCATTCGCCAAATCATTCGCGAATGCTGTTGCATCAAATGAATTGGCCAGGTTGTTGATGTCGGCGATTACCGCGCCGCCACTGTTCACTGTCAATTCCGGAACATAGTGAACGATGATTCCGTATTTCATGCGCGACAGCGTTTCGATACCATTTTGGGCCGACGCCGGATTGAAAAAACAGGAGGCGAAGAGTGCAAAACAAATCAAACAAAGCCGTAAGCGCTCACTAACGATCTCAATCTGCATCGTACCCTCCTGATCGCCATCCTCATCAATCCGCCACGCTCGCTAATTTATCACGTAGCAGCCACATCCGTATTGCCTATGAAATATATTTCATATAGAAAAATGTAATGAGCGCAAGCGCGACAGATAATGTGGTTAGCTCCTTGCGATAAACGACGTGCGTGCTGGCCTGCCATTTTAGGGCGCTGATGAAGTTTTCCGTGTCACCGCAACTTCCGTTGCAGGGGTATAAATACTTCTAGGAGAGTGAAATGCCGGAACGAAAAAGTGGTCGGACAAACTTGCTTGGCGCTATTATAAGTATCTTTTTGGCGCTGCTTCCAGCGGTCGCGCTTGCCCAGACGGCAACGACAGCGAGTCGTTTCCCCTTTTATCCGTCAGGTCGGATCGATCCTTCGCGCGTGAACGTGCTTTCGGCGATGGATGCCACCCGCACCGGTGAGTTCCAGAACGGCCAATTGACGCATCTGAAAAC